>JAFDCA010000301.1 GCA_019313025.1 Deltaproteobacteria bacterium | reverse complement strand
ATTATGCATCTAAGATTTAAATTCCAAGCCCTCAGTCAGTGCATTTACAATTTGGGTATTTTATGTGGTTGGTTTCTACCTATTGTACCTGTCTATCTTTTGTTTAAGCCTATCGGCTAAAAACTTGTTCGCATCTTTTAAATGATCATAAATTACCTTAGCCTCTTTTTTGTATCTATCTATTTTTTCTTGATCCCAATGTGACGGTGGAGACTGAAGGTTGTCTCTTCTCCAGTGTTTAGTATAAACACAAAACCCCAATTTCTATTCTGAGAAATGGGGTTCAATTCATCAAATATGCTCTCCCTTTGTTTGGGTTGAGGCAATTGTTTTTAAGCACTTTATTTTTGCAGATTCAGACTAACATGTCAAGAATATTAACGAAATGATACATTGTAACAGAGAAGCAACAACAAAAGAAAATAAAGGAAGATTAATCAGCTGGTGGTGAAGGAAGGATGATATCTGATACCTATGGTACACGAAATTTAATAGAACCGACTCTCCTCTTTCGGATCATAAATTTCTGGATGTCCTTGACTCAACATTCTCATAGGTATAAAGGTATTGTCTTGCATTAGGGAAGGAGGGCGTAATTTCACAGTGTTTGAGAAAATCGTAAATGAAATCAAACAATTGACTACAATAACCGTGACATGGAGGGCTGATTTTGATGAACTAATGAGTGTGCTCAAGATTTTCTTTGACGACAACCATACCGAGAATCTACTGTTAGATCTAAGAGAAAGCCCTCTCGATAGCATAACACATGATCATATAAGAAACCTTTGCGAGTATGCTAAATATCGTGCTAACGGTGAAAGAAGAGTCAACGGCAAGACAGCTCTTGTTGGCTCAAGTGATTTACAGTTTGAAGTTGGTGTGATCTTTAAAAAATACTCCGAAATGATAGACTCAGCTATTAAATTTTCAGTGTTTCGCTCTATTGAGCAAGCTTTGAGTTGGCTTGAAGAGGATTGATGATTATTGACATCCCTTCTCTTTTACAATATCATTTTAACGGTTCTTCATTGAAAAAAAAGTCACGAAACACTTACACTAATTGGATGTGTAACAGATTTTGATTGATTTTATAAGTTGAATAAAAACAGATGGTTGTTGGTTACGATTGTTGCGATGTGTGAGACTCCCTGCATCGCCACCACAGACGATAAAAAGCCATAATTTTTTTAATTATGGCTTTTTTGTTTTATGGAGGCGGCTATAAATGCGTGTTTTGTTTTTCAGAAAAAAGGTCGGATACAGAAACCAGCTCAAAACAAGGACCCTTTTTATTGAGCTCTTGTTTGAAATCAGAAAGGGCTGTCAGGGTGGCAAGGTAAGGGTGTCCGATGCCGATGGCTGCCCCATGTTTTAAGGCATATTGCTTTAAATATCTGAGTTGCCGGCGGACAGCCCTTCTATCGGGAGACGTGTCCAAAAAAACGTTTCTCGGAGCGGTCCTCATGTTCAACCGTCTGGCTATTTTGTAAGCCTGTGAATGATTGCTTGTCAAACTGTCCACAAAAAAAAGGTCTTTCTTTTTGATGATTTTCAATGCCTCAACGACTTTGCTGGAGCAAGATGTAAACCTGGAACCCATGTGGTTATTCACACCCGTGGCTTGGGGTATTTGTGAGAGGTTTTCTTCGATGATTTCTTCAATTTCTGTGTCTCTATAGGAAATGTAGAGCGCCCCTGGTCCAGGATCGACTTCATGGCCGTAAGGTTCCATGGGCTGGTGGAGCATGATTTCCTGCCCTTGTTCGTATATTTTTTCAGCGAGAAGATCGGAGTACTGTAATTTTGGAAGTATTGAAAATGTCATGGGCATCTTCAAGTCCAAAAAGGCTTGAGCTCGAGAAATACTGCTCCCGATATCGTCAATGATAAAGGCGATTCTAGGAGAAAACGAAGATAAGGGAAATTTTGGAAAAGGGGGTGTGTTAATCGGAAAGATGTACCGTTGCCCTGCTTTTGCATTTGAAAAAAAATTGAGTCCAAACAGAGCGCCGGAAAGGTATGCAGCGCCTTTTAATAGGAAAAGTCTTCGATGGTTCCGTTGTTTTTTTTGTTCCCGCATCTTTTCCTTCATCTTATGGGGGTACATACAACTTATTGATATAGTAGTCAAGTAAAAACACAATATATTGTGAAATAAGGAAATAAGTTTACTAAGGTAAAATATATTATTGGCGTATTATCGTACGGAATTAATACGGCAAAACATTGGGAAAAAAGAGGCAACCTTTACGTCAGATTAACGATTTGAAATAACTTGACATCGAAAATGATTATCAGTATTGGAAATATTAAAGTGAACATGAACCGTCACCGAATCATCTGCCCGCGTTATTACGATGAGAGAAATTCCTGACATTGCAGCCAGTTTTATAAAAACTGGAGCCCCTCTGATATTTATCAGTGGGGCTTTATGTTTTTTTGTTGTTTTCCAGCTTGAAAATATCGTGGGTTGTACTATAATCGATAATTGTAAAAAAAAGATTTTTCCACATAGGTGTAATAAACGAAGCGTTAGACCATGATTCAAGGCTTTGAAAAAATCGTCGAGGAAAGAATTTTAAAGGCTCAAAAAAAGGGGGAATTCAAAAACCTTATCGGTTTGGGCAAGCCTTTGAGGATTAATGAGAATTGGTATATCCCCGAAGAGTTGCGTTTGGCCTATAAAATCCTTAAAAATGCAGATTGTGTCCCACCGGAAATTGAGTTGAAAAAGGAGATTAAACAGACGGAAGACCTTCTGGCCGGTATGAAAGAGACATCTGAAAAATACCGTACTTTGAAAAAGTTAAACTTTTTAATCATGAAGTTGAATACAATCCGCGACACATCCATTATGTTCGAAATGCCCCAACATTATATGGAAAAGCTGGTGGGGCAAATTGAAAAATCTAAAACCCAAAATGAACATTTCAAAAATTTGAAACGATAAGATTAGGAAAAAGAAATATACATTTTATGGCGTTAAGTAAAAAAGAAAAAGAGGGCCAACATTTTAAAAGCGTCATGATGGCCTATTTCATACTTGTGCTTCATGTTGTTTTGGTTGCAGGCTTGGTCCTAATGGTCATCTTTTTCCGTGGCATCATTAATTACATGATTTGGATTTTTTTGGGCGGTTTAATCGCCATTATTGTTTCAGGTTATCATTTTTACAAACGCATGAAAATGGAAGGAAAATCCCTTCGGGAAATACTTAACACGTATCGGCACAGCGGAAGAAGCGTTGAGATCAGTTTTCTTGGAGGACTTGCATCATTAAAAATCGGCGGCGAACATCATAACCCACCTGCCCTGAATAGTAACTCATCAAGACAAATCAAACAACTCGAAGACCCTAAGTCTATTCACTATAAAGAGTTTTCAGAACTTGTCCGGATGCTTGAGAACAACCTTATTACCCTTGAAGAATATAACAAATTCAAGGAACAGATTTTCAAATCCTAACGCAAAAATACCATAGGCAATATATATTAACCCATCCATCTCAGCATTTTTTTAACGGAAAGGAAACCTCATGAAAAAACTAACCATTGCCCTTTTATCCGGGGGGATATCCTCCGAGCGTGAAGTTTCTATCTCAAGTGGAGATCAGGTTT
>JAFDCA010000300.1 GCA_019313025.1 Deltaproteobacteria bacterium | reverse complement strand
TGATTTCCACCGATGGCCAGTGCATCGCCGTCTCCCATGGGGACAATGAGGTTCAGCTCGGGCCGACTCATCTTGACGCCGGTGGCAAAGGCCAGGGCACGGCCGTGAAGGGTATGGAGTGTGTGGAAATCAACATATCCTGAAATGCGGGATGAACATCCGATGCCCGAGACCATGACGATTTCATTTTTACTCATTCCAAGTGAATCCAGGGCCCTTAAAAGACTGTTCATTACGGTTCCATGTCCGCACCCCGGACACCAGATATGCGGAAAAAATCTTTCCCTGATATAATCCTTTATCGCCATAAATTACACTCCTTTTCCCTGGATCAGCCGCAGAATGTTTCGGATATCTGTGGGTGTGATAAAAACGCCGTCAATACGATTGGCAAGAAACACTTTCTCGGGATGGTCCACTGCCCTTCGAACCTCTTGCATGATCTGTCCCATATTCATTTCCACCACCACAATATATTTTGCTTTGGCACACTTTTCCCGAACAAGATCATAGGGAAACGGCCACAAGGTCTGAAGTTCTAACAGTCCCAATCTTTCGCCTCGGGGCCTTCGACTGAACACGACATGATTGGCCGATCGGGCTGAAGATCCATATGAAATCAGCACGATTTCGGCGTCTGTTAGGTAGTATTCCTTATAGCGGGTAATATGATTGACATTGTTTAGAATTTTATCCACCAAATGACGAAGAAGACCATGAACGATTTTTGGGTTATCCGAAGGAAATCCCCACATGTCATGAAACAGACCGGTGACGTTATATCGATGAACACCACCGAAGTCAGACATGGGAAGGCGTCCGTCTTCTCTGGGTAGATAGGGATGATAATCCACGCCTTCTTTCACCGATGTCCGGAGTCGTTTTACCAGGGGGAGTTCTCCTTTTTTAGGCACAATCAGTCGCTCACGCATGTGACCCACAACCTCGTCATACAGCAAAATTACCGGTGTCCGGTAGGTTTCTGAAATATTGAACGCATGCACGGTGGTTTCAAACACATCCTGGTGGTTTGAAGCTGTAATCGTAACAATGGCATGATCGCCGTGGGTTCCCCAGCGGGCCTGGTACACATCTCCCTGGCTCACATGGGTCGGAATACCGGTAGAAGGTCCACCTCGCTGAACATTGACAATCACACAGGGAATTTCCGCCATGATGGCATACCCAAGAGCTTCCTGCATCAGGGAAAAACCGGGACCGCTGGTGGCAGTCATGACTTTACTGCCCGTAAGGGATGCCCCGATAATGGCGCTCATGGATGCAATTTCATCCTCCATCTGAATAAACTTTCCCCCTCTTTGGGGGAGTCGGTAGGATAGGAGCTCGGCAATTTCTGTGGAAGGGGTTATGGGATAACCGGCAAAAAAATCGAGCCCTGCGTAGAGTGCACCTTCCACGCACGCCTCATTTCCTTGAATAAATTTAATGTTATCTTTTTTCATTGTTCATCCTGTTCGATTTCTATTTCGATGGCAAAATCGGGACAACGGAGTTCACAGAGCTTGCAACAGATACATTCAGAAGATCGAGCGGGAAATACCTTATCGCTATCATTGAGTTCCAGGACTTTCTTGGGGCAAAAATGCACACAAATACCGCATCCTTTGCACCATTCAGGATTTATTAAATGGCCCTTTAGTTTCGGCTTTGCCATGGGGATTTCCTTTTACTTATCTTATCTGTCGGGGTATTTTAATTAAATTGCTCCAAGGATAATGCTTTTTTTCAAACCTTGTAATCACGACTGAGGCGGACAAGGCTCGTGGTTAAAGGATCGTAAGGAAAGAACAGAATTCAATATAAAAAGATTGGCTTCGGCTTAGCTCAAATATTGTCTAATTATCGAAATGTTGCTGTTCACGTCTGTTCTTTCTAACGATTCCTAAACCACTCAAACAGTACACGCTTTTCAAAAAAGATAATCCATTCTGTTTCTACTGATATTAAGTTTTTACAATAAAAACTCCTCGACCAATCTATGATGGTGTCGCAATTTATCGATACACCGGCTTATAAATGATGAACCGATTATAGGTTGCATAATGATATAACACTCGAATGTCAAGGAGATAGATCAAAAATCTTTCGGCATTATCAGTCAGCTGTCATGAAATCCTGACCAAAATACCGGCATTGGGTATTGCAGCCAGAGAGACAATGGGTTGTTTCAGCATATGTTTGGCCTGATTCAGGGAGATTTTTTCGATTCCAATGGTTTGGCAGATAGAATCGCTCAATTCTGTTACCATTAAAATTCTGATTCGTTTTAATTTGGCCATCATTGAAAGCGCTGTTCCGCCGTTTCCTTCGTAATTTTGGGCCAGTCTGTCAAACGCTTTTTTCCAATTGCCCATTTCAAACCAGGGCAAAAAGGTTTTCGATCCCACACCGTCTTGGCATTCTGCCAGAATAATCAACATGCCGTCGTTGCGGACAAATTTAGAAGCATGTTCGATGGTTTTGTGGCTTTGAATAAAGTTAATATCCTTTGGATACCCCCCGCAGGACGCAAGAACCAGATCATAGTCTCTGGTAACGGCAACCTCACAATGCCGTCCATGTTCCCTGCAGGCGGTTCGAAAATGATGGGTTCCTGCACCGAGCAACAGATCACAAACCTGTCCCCGGCTGTCGAGGATGCCATGGATGGCCAAATCAGCAGGACAAAAGGTTTCAAATTCCGCCAAATCTTCTGCCAGGGGGTTTTTATCCAGAACACCCGATTGACAGTATGAAGAAAGGGTTTGTCGTTCTCGATCCAAAAACAGCCCGTGGTTGTGATAGATCGATCTCCTGTGACCCAGTCCGGGAAAGATCAACTTTCGGCCGCCGCCGTAGCCGGCGAAATAGTGATGGGAAATGGCACCAAAGGTAATTAAAAAACCGGTTTCAACGATATCACGCCGGATCAGCACCGATGTTCCCCTGGAGGTTTGTCCGGCATTTACAAAGCAACGCTCATCCGTGCAGTCATGATGGACGAACCGAACCTTTTGATAGACACCTCCGTATGACTCGAGACATTCTTTGTCCGTCTGCGGAGCATGCGTGCCGTAGGCGACATACACGGTCATTCGGTTTGAATTGGTACCAAAGTTTTCCAGGGTGTTGAGCAGGACCGGCAAATATTCAGGATAACCGCACAGCCGGGTTTTATCTCCGACGGCGATGGCAATGTCTGAAAGGTCCGGATTCAGGCGTTCAAGTTCTTCACGGAGCCTGGATGCGAACAAAGACGGCGTTATTTTTTTTTCCGGTTCATGGGTTTGAAAAATATCCGTTGGCTCCGGAAGGGAAAGGGAGATTTTTCGCTTTCCATACTTTAACTCAATCGAATGTTTCATGGTCAAATATGACGAACAATTTCTTCCGCAAACTCCGAGCATTTAACTTCAACGGAACCTTCCATCTGTCGTGCAAGATCATAGGTGACCCGCTTTTTCGCAACCGCTGTCGTCAGTCCTTTACGAATCCGGTTTGCGGCCTCTTTCCAGCCAAGGTAGTCAAGCATCATGGCCCCGGAAAGGATCAATGATCCGGGATTTACCTTATCCTGTCCGGCATATTTCGGTGCCGTGCCATGGGTCGCCTCAAAAAGGGCTATGCCGTCGCCGATATTTGCACCCGGTGCCATTCCGAGTCCGCCCACCATCGCGGCCAGTGAATCGGACATGTAATCTCCGTTTAAATTAGGCATGGCCAATACATCATATTCTTCCGGACGCAGAAGAATCTGTTGAAACATGGCATCCGCGATCCGGTCTTTGATTAAAACCTTGCCTGCAGGAATTTTACCATCGTATTTTTCCCACAGTTCCGATTCGGTAATGGTCTTTTCACCAAATTCTTCTTGCGCGACGTCATATCCCCAGTTTCGAAATGCCCCTTCGGTGAACTTCATAATGTTTCCCTTATGTACGATGGTAACGCTTTTCTTATTATTCTCAAATGCATATTCGATGGCCATTCGAACCAGTCGGCGGGTGCCGAAGCGACTGATGGGTTTTAATCCCACACCTGAATCGGGCCGGATCTTTCGGCCGTCTTCGGATTTGACCAGATCGATGATTTTTTGAGCTGTTGAAGAGCCGGCTTTCCATTCAAGGCCCATGTAGACATCTTCGGTATTTTCTCTGAAAATAATCATGTCAACGTCCGAAGGTCTGAGTATGGGGCTTGGGATGCCGTCAATATATTTTACGGGCCGGACACAGGCATAAAGATCGAGCTCCTGTCGTAGACCGACGTTGATGCTGCGAATGCCTTCACCCACGGGGGTCGTCAGCGGTCCTTTTATGGCCACGCGATGGGTCCTGATGGCATCCAAGGTATCGTTCGGGAGCCAGGATTGGGTTTGATTGAATGCCTTTTCACCGGCCAAAATCTCCAGCCACTGAATTTTGCGTTTATCACCAAAAACGATCAACACGGCTGCATCCAGCACACGCTGGGTCGCCCTCCATATATCCGGCCCGGTGCCGTCACCTTCAATAAAGGGAATCATCGGAAAATCCGGAACAACAAGGTTTCCGTCCTCTGAATAAACAATCACGTCGCGCTGTTTGGTCATGTAAACTCCTTTGTGTCTAAATAATTGTTATCATTACCCAATAAATAGTCCAGATCCGTTGCTGCATAAGGATTAGATTCAGTTTCCAGTTTGGAAATGAGAATTTTTTCGCAAGGTCAAGAACATCGAAAAGTTGCGCGGAGGCATACAATTTGTATGTTGCACAAGCGATTTTGAAGATTGACGCTGAGATTGCGAAAAAAGGCAATTTCCGAACTGGAAAC
>JAFDCA010000299.1 GCA_019313025.1 Deltaproteobacteria bacterium | reverse complement strand
TTATCGTATGGTACCCTATGCAAAGCAATTTTTATCCGGATGCACCACCATTGAATTCTCTGTCTGTATGGCAGGAGGCAAACCATAGCTTCAATTTTCTCGTACAAAAAAACCGGTCCGAGTTGAATCGGGCAATGGCTTTGGCACAGAAGATTCAGAATCGTTTTGTCTCAATTTTTGCGCTTTTAGATGATCTCTGCCAGGCAACGTGCCCCTGGTGTCCGGACCCCTGCTGTCTAACGGCCAAGGTTTGGATCGATTTTAAGGATCTTCTATTTCTGCATCTCGGCGGGCATCAAATTCCTCCCAAACAGCTTATGGTGAATTTGAGAAAGGTTTGTCGCTACTGGAGCCTTAAAGGTTGTGTACTACCGAGAATCACCAGGCCTTGGGTTTGCACCTGGTATCTGTGCCCCACTCAAAAGGCGAATTTACGCCAAAAACCATCCTATACTCAAAATAAGTTCAGCCGGTTGATTCAGGCGATCAAGGACTATCGGACAGAGATGGAAGCTGAATTTATCCGGGTTGTTTCATAAATACGATAATGGTCATGCCGCAACCGACAAGTTCGTTGGTCTAAATTTCAAAATGGGTTTGACAGAATTGGGAATCAAAATTAAGAATGCATCTTATGATGGTGAACATCTATTCTCACGGTGAATTAGAAACTAACACTAAATTAATTTAGGAACATTCATTTGACAGCTGCTATTAATAACGGAATGCGGAGGACAATATGGCATTTGATCCGGAAAAGGACAAAATTTTAAAGAAATGGCAATGCGACGAGACCGGGCTGGTTGTTTCCATCAACCAATATGGTGACGGTGAGCCGAAAGTTCAAATCGGACCGAGGATATTTACAAGAAAAGACGGGAAAGAGTCCCAACGTAAGGCCGGTCGGTTGACCATCGAGGATGTGATGTGGTTTTATGATATTATTGATGACGTAAAGGAGGAACTTTCAAAACTGGCAAGGCCTCTGTGATAGTGTCCATCCATAAAAGGCTATGTTGTCCAAGATCTTTGTGATGCTTAAAAATTAATCCTCGGAATATCAAATATATGCCGGCTTGTCCCGGCACTTAAACGGGGTGGTTAATTTTTTCGCATGCCTTTTTATCCCGTTATTTCCAGCGGGAGATCTAGAACAAAATATCTCATCTCTGGATGGACACTATATAGTGAATTCAGCCCATCGCTTTTTTTTAAACATATGGCGATGGTTTTCCACTGCCAACATCGAGAAAAAAGAACAGTTTAGAGAGTTACATAAAATATGGATGCGGAACCGTTATACTAAATAAAGGCAATGATAGATCCATTGATAATAAAACGCGTCGAAGAACTAAGACAAGCGCTTCACCGACATAACTACCGGTATTATGTTTTGGATGATCCGGAAGTATCCGATGCCGAGTATGATCGGATGATGCAAGAACTGTTGAAACTAGAAACGGACTTTCCTGATCTGATGCGTCCGGATTCCCCGACTCTTCGGATTGGAGCGGCTCCCCTGGACAAATTCGAAACCGTTGAACATTCAATTCCGATGCTCAGTCTGGAGAATGGATTTAATGATCAGGACATCATGGCGTTTGATCAACGTATCAAAAAAAATCTCAGCATGGACAGCGACATTATATATACTGCAGAACCAAAATTAGACGGTGTTGCCGTGGAGCTGGTTTATGAAAACGGCAGGTTGATCACCGCATCGACTCGCGGTGATGGTTTCATCGGTGAATTGATTACATCAAATGTCAGAACCATACGCTCAGTCCCGTTACGACTTCACAATGTAAAAGAGAAGATTATTCCTTCACTTCTTGAGGTCAGAGGTGAAGTTTTTATCGAAAAGGAAGCGTTTAAAAGCTTGAATAACGAGCGCCTTGATGAAAACTTGCCGCCATTTGCCAATCCAAGAAATGCAGCCGCAGGTTCTTTAAGGCAACTCGATTCAAGGATTACGGCAAAACGTCCTCTTGAGATATTTTTTTATGGTGTGGGCAGAGTTGCTGACCTTGTGTTGGAATCGCACTGGGATACACTGTTTGCATTGCAGAAACTCGGTTTCAGAATTAATCCGCATACCCGCCCCAAGATTACCATCAAGAAGGTGATCGAGTGTTACAAAGACCTTAGCGAAAAGCGGCATCTTTTGCCCTATGATATTGACGGCATGGTGATAAAGGTCGACAGTCTTTCGTTACAGCGCCGTTTAGGGGCCACATCCCGGAGTCCGCGATGGGCCATTGCTTATAAATTCAAGGCCGTTCAGGAGACAACACAAATTATTGACATTAATGTCCAGGTTGGAAGGACCGGAGCCTTGACGCCTGTCGCACATCTGAGTCCTGTAAAAATCGGCGGCGTGACGGTCAGTCGTGCAACCCTTCACAATGAAGATGAAATAAAAAGAAAAGATATTAAAATCGGTGATACGGTCCTTATTCATCGAGCTGGGGATGTGATTCCTGAAGTTGTTAAAGTGATCATCTCAAAGCGGACAGGAGAAGAAAAAACCTTTACAATGCCGACCAGCTGTCCTGTTTGCAATTCATCGGTTGTTCGATCCATAGATGAGGCGGCGTTAAGATGTATCAACACGTCATGTTCTTCCCAGGTAAAAGAGCGAATAAAGCATTTTGCTTCAAAAAGAGCCTTTGATATCGACGGATTCGGGGAAAAACTGATCGAACAACTGGTGGACAAGGATCTGCTCTTTTCCTATGCAGATATATTTAAGCTAAAAGAAGATATGCTTAAAAACCTGGATCGGATGGGGTCAAAATCTGCCAATAATATTGTTAGTGCCATTGAAGACAGCAAGCAAATAACGTTAAGCCGTTTTCTTTATGCTTTAGGTATCCGGAATGTGGGAGAGCATGTGGCCGGGATTCTTGCAAGGTCTTTTGAGAATCTTGAGAGATTGATTGGCGCTACACCGGATGAACTTGTAGCTATTGACGGGGTGGGACCTGTGGTTGCCGAAAGCATCGTAGAATTTTTCAAAAAAGATGAAAATCAGAAGATCATCGATGATATGATTGCCGACGGGGTTCAGATTTTTCGTGACAATGCCCATAAACAAGGGAGGCTTGCAGGCAAGATTTTTGTCCTCACGGGCACCCTTGAAACGTTGACAAGAAGTGAAGCAAAAAGAGCCATTGAAGAAGTCGGGGGAAAGGTAACCGGTTCTGTGAGCCGTAACACAGATTTTATGGTTGTCGGGGCATCATCAGGCTCAAAGCTCAAGCGAGCAGAAGAACTCGGTGTGGATATCATCGATGAACAAACACTAATAAAATTGATAAATGAAAATCGATGATTTAAAAACATTACCGCTTCAGGTATAACTAAATTTTTGCTGAAAGAACTCGTGAATAAGGGATCGTAATGAAAGAACCTGCCCGGGCTATACATAAAGATCTCTGCTTTGACAGTAGGTTTCATTCATACAGTTTAAATCTCATATGGTTCTTTCAAAACGATTCCTAATCCACTCAGACAGCTTCCAGCAAAAAATCTAATCATACCAGAAGCTTCTTTGTAACCGGGGGGCAAAGTCCTAATCTTTTGCCAATTTTCAATTGAAATTCGTCAATTATCAATCCACAACAGGGGGTGAAAATGGACGATAAAGTAAGAGCCCATGCGGTGATCTGCGGGAGAGTTCAGGGTGTTTTTTTTAGAATGGAAACAAAACATGCTGCGGATGAAGTTGGGGTTTTCGGATGGGTAAGGAATAAACGGGACGGGACGGTTGAAGCTGTTTTTGAAGGGTCTGAAAAGAGTGTTATGTCCATTCTTAAATGGTGTAAAAAGGGGCCGCCCATTGCAAGGGTAACGAATGTGGATGTAACATGGAAGGATTACAAAGGTGAGTTTAGCAGCTTTGATGTAACGTATTAATCTGCGTTGACCAATATTTAATACGCCAATCGTCAAATCGGAAGTATGACATGATCGGACAAAACGGAATTTTGAAATACGGGATGGATTCCAGAAAAATGATCTTGAATGATATTTTTTAATTAACAGATTTCACCTCATGGTAAAATGTCTTAGAACTCCAACAGAATGATTTCTATGGTATTATTCTCTTATCAGTGGTTTGGTTGTGGCTGTGATCTGTAGATGATATTTCAGGAATCGTAGTGATGATTTGAACCCAATGTTTACGATTCTTAGGATCACCCTCATCCTTAACGAGGCAGATTCAAAAAAACAGGCAAATCGGATAAAAATCATACCACTATATATTGATTTCTCCTGCCTCCATCCAGCCAGGAAAAAGAGTATTCATTCAAATGTGATACTCATAATCTATCAAATTTATTGAGGGATTTTATGCCGCAGCGATAAATTGCAGAGTACCAGATATCAATGGTTTTGGACGGAAATCAGTACTTTTAAGCAATTCAACATAGACAATAAAGGCCGTATTTTTTTCGGTACCTAAATTTTTTAAAAAGAGATCTATCCGTTTCACCCCCTTTTTTAAGTTTTTATCCCTATAACTTCTCGTAATACTTAATTTATCTCCTTTTAATTTAATTAAGTACAATAAAGCACAAGTTTCATAAAAATAGGAAAAAAGCTAAACAGGAAAAGTGGTATAAAATTACATAGAATTGTGAAAAAAATTCCACAATTGTTTGATAATATTATCATTTATTGACACTATCGTCATTTGTTGCTTACATAAAGTTTTAAAAACATCTAATTATATACCAAAAAACGCCAAACTCATAAAAATCGGATGTCAGGAAACTTAGGGTCTAAATTTTCACGTTAACCTTCTTCTCGGATATATCTACATTGAAAGGTAACCGAGTCATCGAGAGTTAGTTTATCAAGATTACATGACCATTGGTCTGGCTCTTTTATTATTAAATAGTAGATGTTCAAATAATACAGTTCTTTCTTGAATACATAGTTCATTATTTCATTTAAGATAACCTATGCTGTCTATTTACAAACAATTACTTTCAATAAATTGTTAAAATTCCGAGAAGTAAATTCAATGAAGAAATCTATGTTTCTAAAAGTGCGACGAAAAGATACTTCAATGACGAGATTTCTGAATCGAGAACAAAAAGCATTCAGAAGCGTTGCCGTTGTGTTGATCTATTATACGATGCTTTTTCCAAAATTTTACACCATCGATGTCGGAGCGACCGACCTTGCAACCAGGTCTGTGAATCAATCTCAGTTGTCCAGTCAGTCAACAAGTGAACCGTTCAGAACTGCCCAGGTTCTCATATTGGAAACGCTCGAAGAAACGACATCGCCAGATGATGGAACAGCAAAGCTGTCTGAGAAAGAAAAGAAAAAACTGGTGGAAAAGGGTGTGGCCCAGTACCAGGAAGGGAAACGTTCCCAAGCAAAAAAGACTCTACAGCAGGCCAAAGCGGTATTCCCTTCAAATTATGCTGTGCCCTATTATCTAGGGCTGATTTATCTGGAAGAGGGGCGCCGGTCGGACGCTATTGCTGAGTGGCAGCAGTACGCATTGATGGATCCGAAAAGCGAAGATTCTTATAAGATTCGTAAATACCTCACGTTGTTGAATCGTGAGGAGGCCGTAGAATATGCCAAACAGGTGGTCGCCAATGAAGCCGCTATCCTTCGTGTCCCAGTGAGTAACAATACCGTGATCGTCAATACCTTTAAAAATCTCGGTTCCGACAAATTCGACCCCCTCGGCAAAGGCATGGCAGCTTTGCTGATTTACGACCTTTCTCAAGTTCCTGACTTACAAGTTGTGGATCGGGTTAAAATATTGGCCTTGCTTCAGGAAATGAATCTTGGAACCTCCGGACTGGTTGACCAGAGAGCAGTTCCCATTCTTGGAAAACTTATGAGGGCCAGGTATGTGACGACTGGCAACCTGGCTAATATCGATGAGGAAAATATGCAGATTGCATCAGCGCTTATTGATGCAGAGCAGATAGACAGTGTCAGGATTCAGGAAGCCCAAGGGGCTTTGAAACGGTTTTACGATCTGGAAAAGGAAATCGCCTGCAAAATTATTGAGGATTTGGGTTATAATTGTGACAAATTGCCGGGCGTGTTTGACAAGATTCATACCAAGAGCCTGGCAGCATTGACAGCGTTTTCTGTGGGTTTGGATTATCTTGATCAAGAGAAGTACGATGAAGCCCGTAAGGCATTTCAGAAAGCCCTTGACGAGGATCCCGAATTTGATTTGGCCGAACAAACTTTGATGGCAACCCCTGGTTCAGCATTGCGGCTTATGGCCAAATCAGAAATGATTTCAACACTTTGGGCCAGTGATTTGTCGTCAACAACCCTGAGTTCTGCTTCTGTTGGCACTGCAGTTGCTGATGACGATGATGGGGTGGGATTCCTCGGTATTACAACAGCAGTTGTTGCGGGAGCTGCTGCTGTAGTTGGATTGGCGGCGGCCGGCGGTGGGGGTGGTGACGATAACAGTCCCGCACGCTCAGCTGAACCACTTAGTGAACAAAATTTGACAGGAGACTGGGTCGGAACCTGGAGTGACTCAAGTGGAACGAATAATGGCAATATTTCACTAAATCTAGAGCAAAACAGCCCCTCTGTTACCGGTACAGTATCGGTTACTGGTTCTAATTGTATATCGACGGGTTCTCTATCCGGTACCCTTACAGGGAACAACCTGGTGTCAGTTATTCAGACCGGATCAAATACTGTTTCTTTAAATGCCAACCTCTTTTCTACATCCCTAAACGGTACGCTGGAATTTACTTCGGGAAATTGTGCCAGAACACTATGGAATTTTACAGCTTCTAAACCTGTAAGTGCGATCATTCGGTGGTAAAAGATATTGTGAGGGATGGCACAAGTAAACATACGGCAGACAAAATGATTATCCTTCAAAAGCATCTTTTTGATTTTAAAGGCAGCTTAAGGAGACAAGAATGGGGAAATTTTTAATCTTCCTCGGGCAAAGATTCCCGATATTTGTATTTTATTTGTTTTGTATCTTTTTGATTTTGCTCATTTCTGGTTGTGGTGGTGGAAGTGATGATGGTTTATCTTCTGAACCCTCTGAGACTGCATCAGCGTCTTTTAACGTTGCGTGGTACGATACTCCGGTTACCGGAGCTTCAGAAAACATTATGACCGCAGCGGCTGTAGATTGTGAAGCTGCTGGTGTTTCGACAATAACGTGTGAGGTCTACGATGGATCGAATACCTATCTGACATCCGAGGTTTTTCCATGTTCTGCAGGTCAGGGAGAGATAGATAATATACCTTCGGGGGAAAACAGAGAGTTTGTCATACTGGGAGAAGATGGAAACGGGAATATTTTGTACTATGGCAATATCATGGGAATAACCCTTATAGTGGGGCAATTAAACGATGTTGGAACCATTGAAACGCGTCCTTTTTATGTTTCAGCTTTGCTGAGTCCGGCCGATGGTTTAGAGGTAAGCCTTGGGGACGGAGAATTTTCATTAAATTGGTCCCCTGTGGAAACCGCATACGAATATCGTGTTCAAGTGTCTGAAGACATCAATTTTGACACCCCGATCATCGACGAAACCACCATTGAGACGTCATACACACCATCGGGTCTCTTAGAATCAACCACATACTACTGGAAGGTCTTTGCTCGCGATATCCATTCAAACCAAAGTGTAGGGTCAGCTACTTGGAGTTTTACGGTGATTTCGCAAGAACCATGTATTTATTCCATTTCCCCGACGAGCCGGTCGTTTCCATCCGGTGGGGGAGCAGGCAGTGTGAGCGTGACTACGCCAAGCGGCTGTGACTGGAGCGCCACAGAGGATGTTGGCTGGATATCGATTACCTCCGGCAGCAGCGGCAGCGGCAACGGGACGGTGACCTATTCGGTTTCAGCCAACACAAGTTCGAACCCCAGAAGTGCAACGATTACAATAGCCGGTAAGAGTCACACGGTGACCCAGGAAGGGGTTTCTTGCAGTTATTCCATTTCCCCGACGAGCCGGTCGTTTCCATCCGATGGGGGAGCAGGCAC
>JAFDCA010000298.1 GCA_019313025.1 Deltaproteobacteria bacterium | reverse complement strand
CTTTCCATCACGGAATAGGTATATTCCAGTCCGTAACCCAGACCACCGGTGGTGGGATCGACGATCAACCGTTCCATCGGCATCCCTAAGTTTTCGAGAAGGATATTGACTTGTTTGGCGAGGTTAATATCGATGGGTGAGGATGCGACGAGGGTATGACCATATCCCATGGCACTTGCCCCGATCCCTTTGTGGTTCTTATCCTCGACAGGCCCGATAACCAGATTGGCGCCATGGGTCTCTTCTGAAATTTTCTTTAAGACCTCTTCATCTTTCTCAATATTGTTGGTTCCCCAGACAATCAGTGGCACGTCGACGGCGGCAAGGACTTTTTTCACCGTGGCGGCCGCGTCTTCGGGGCTGGTATTCGGACCGTTGGGATCGGTACTTTTGAGTTGTAACACGATCATCTTGGCCCCGAATTCATCAACACATTTTTTGGCCCATGCAGCCGGATCTGAAATGACATCCTTAAAATGGCTTAACGCAGCTTCCGGCCACTCTTCCGGCTCCATGTCCCACACTTCCATTGCAATAACCGGCTTGTGCGGCATGTCTCCTTCAAAACTATAAAAAGGATAGCATGCCTGACCACCGACGGTAACGGCTTTATCGCCTTTACCCAAAGTGATTTCCTTTATATTACCGGTATAAGATTCTTTGTATATTTCCAAACCCAATGTTACCTCCTTTACATGACAATAAGTTTAGTGTTTGAGGTGTATTACATTGTAACCCAGTCGATCAGTTCTACAGGGGCGAAAAAAATATAAGCCCCTGGCCTTCAAAAAAATCAGCCCCCCTTTCATGATATGGATTATTTATAAAACAATCTACATCGGTAGATTTATAGCCGGAAATTCCAAAAATAAACCCAGAATTTCTCGATCATTTTAATTTAATTTTTTTCTAATAATAAAAAGGAATTACAGAACGTACCATAAACGAAGATCCTCTTTTAAACATGCCAAATATGACCTTTTATATTGGGATGAATTATTTGTCAATAGATGAGTCGAAATTAAGGTAATTATAGATGAAATTAAATGAAGGAGTTGGGGAGTTTTTTTATGAAAAGTTATATCAACGGAATGGATTATATTTTTAAAAAGCGCCGACTATGTTATGCATATATACGCATAACATTCACAACAAAAGAACATTTGCCAGCTACCTGTTATCACTTCAATTCGTCAAACATACAGGTCAATTCAACCACTTCACCATCATAAAATGTTTTGGTTTTGTAGGGCAGGCTCTTGAACAGCCTTATCATTCCCTGATTTCTGGGCAAGGTGTAAGCCATTAGGCCAGAGATGCCGTTTTCTCTGGCAGCCTCTGACAACTTTTTGATTAATATCTTGCCCAATCCTTTCCCTTGCCATTCTTTGCTCACTGAAAAAGCGATTTCTGCCATGTTCTGGGCAGGATCGAGAAGGTATTCCCCCACAGCCACAACTTTTCCAAATCCGAATTCCCCAACCACCGCTAAAATTGTTAAATTTTTAACATAATCTATCTGGAACATACTCTCCACATCGTCACGAACAAAACGGGTTCTTGCCTGAAAAAATCTTGAATATATATCATCTTTATCTTGCGTATAAAAATGTTCTTGTATTCTTCTTTCATCCACTGGTTTGGCCGGCCTTATGGTGATCAGGTCCCCATCTATTTCCCTTGTCTCCTCCAACTTTATCGGGTAAATACCATGCATCGATTCCGACAACGTCCGCTCTGCACCGAGCAACCCCATTTTTCTGGCCTCAAAAAAAAGTTCCTCGCGAAAATCAGGGTGGGCAATACTGATCATGGCCATAGCTCGTTCCTGAAGACTTTTTCCAAAAAGATTTACCGCCCCGTATTCAGTGACCACATACTGGACATCACCCCTCGGAACGACGATGGCGGTATCATTAAGCACCGGGACAATTCGACTCTTTTTACCATCTACCGTGGTTGACGTGAGCATGAGAATCGATTTTCCATTGGTTGACATGGATGCGCCCCGAATAAAGTCGAGCATGCCGGTGACACCGGAAAAATGGTTATAGGAAAGCGCATCCGCCGCAACCTGACCGGTGAGATCCATGGCCATGGGTACATTCATGGAAACCATTTTGTTGTGTCTTGAAATAATACCCGGATCATTGACGTAATCTGACGGATAAAACTCAATAGCCGGATTATCATCAAGAAATTCATATAGGTTTTTTGACCCGATGGCACAACTCGCCACCAGTTTTCCTTCATTGAATCCTTTTTGGCGGTTCGTAATCACTCCCATTGAAACAAGACGCATGATATCCGTGGTCACGTACTGGGTGTGGACGCTATGGTCTTTCTTATCGGAAAGCGCAAGGAGTGTGGCCTGCGGTGTTGTACCAGGGCTAATCTGGATGGTTGAACCATCATCAACAAGCCTTACAATCAGCCGGCCGATATGATTGGCGGCATCGAGCTCCGGAAGTTCGTCAACGGTCAAAAGTTCTTCTTCATATTCGACAACTGCATTCACGTCGTTGACATGGATGAAGCTATGACCCAGCACCCTGGGCATCTTGGAATTTATTTGAGCAATAACAAAGTCGGCCGAGAATGCCGCCGCCAGTGTGATATCTACGGAAATCCCCAGACTCATCCATCCGAAATCATCCGGCGGCGATACCTGAATGAGTGCCACATGAATCGGAAGACGACGGGTCTTAAAAAGGCGGGGTATAGCCGAAAGGTTCATTGGAGTGATAAACCGTTTGTTTCTTGCAAGGTTTTTTTGTTTTGCCGACCCCAGATAAAATGACCGGATATTGAAACTTTGATCCTTGGTCTTATCCGCAATCAATGTTAAAGGTGTACTCTCCAGGCTTAGCAGACGCACAATCTCTATATCTGTAAATGTATCCGCTGCATCTGCGAGTTTCCTAACCAGATATTGGGGTTCTCCGCAAGATGAACCGATAAAAACCCTTTGACCCGGTTTAATTCGCCCGATGGCTTCTTGTGCAGAGCATCTTTTTTCAACATAATTGTCAGCCCAATAGGTTGATACGGCCATGGTATCCCCTTGTACTGTTTTTTTGAAGGAAATGATAGGGTTAAGAAAAAGCGCTATGAATCAGATCTTTAGTAACAGATAATAGCACGGCAATTTTGTTATTGCCAGCGGCAAAAAAACACAGACAACAGACAATTTGGACATTCTGAATAAAGTACCTTTTAAATGTGTTTTTTAACTTATTCGGTATTGATTATCAAGAAAAAGATGATCCGTTTTTTGGATAACGATAGGGAATTAAACAATTATAACGATGCGTCATGGTTGGAAAATCGTGTGGCGCAAGAGGATTATTCTAAACTTGGGGCCTTGTGGCATATTTCTCGATAAACGTATCCAGGTGAGTCAGCTGTTGCAAACTTATTTCGCCGAATTGAACACCCAGTTGTCTCATTTCAAAAGTACTGAATGGGACAAAATTATCTACATGGATATCTGAAATCTTTTTACACGGTATACCTTTTAAAAAAAAGCCATAACCGCTTAAAAATATGTCAACTTCAGTCGGATCATGTATTTGTTCTCCATCGTTAATGTACATAAAGGCAAGGCCGCCTTTGCTAATATTTTTTATCTGGCCCAGTTTTGATGAGCCATTCTTAAGAAGAGCATAGATCCCTTGCTGAACCTGAAAACGCTCATGGCATCTTCGTTCAACCGCCTTCTCGCTGTTGATCATTTGAACCTCCATTTCATATTATGATTAAAATGGGTCGTTTTCACAATTTAAAGAATCGTTGTATGTCGCATCTGTTGGCACTTTAAACCGGGGTTGATTATAAGTTGATACATATTGTGTGTCAAGAAAAAAATAGCACAATATATTGATATTTATAGCCCGATAACCATTGAACCATAACGAAACACGCGCGATCATGTTTTAATTTCATTGAACCGTCGGTCCTATAAAAAAAGAACCCACCCATAAACAGAAAATATAGATTGAAAAAGTGGCTTTTTTGTTGCATACAACACATTGTAAATGCAGATGGTTTCAGAAATATCTCTCAAATGAATTATTTCTCTTTAAAAAAACTTATTTCGGTCTGCTGCTCAAATGGTTGTTTTTGAATACTCGGATGAATATTTTGGGTATCGTATTCTACATTAATAAGGGGTGAAAAATATGGTTGCGTGTTCAATCTGCGGTTTAACACACCATGTTGGATTCATATCAACGCGTTTTGCAGGAACAGACGGTGTCTCCCTGGAAACAACAAAATGGGCCGAGGTTTTTCAAAAAGAAGGGTTTTCCTGTTTCTATTTTGCCGGCGAGTTGGATCGCCCTCCGGATTGTTCATATCTGGTAGAAGAAGCTAATTTTACACACCCGGATATAAAACATATCTATAACCACTGTTTTGGCGTTCATAAACGCGAACGTCATATTACCAAAAAAATTCATGCCGTAAAAGAACGATTAAAAGATGAAATCTACAGTTTTATCGAAAAGTTTCGTATCGATCTTTTGGTGCCTGAAAATTCACTCACCATTCCATTAAACATACCACTCGGGCTTGCCATCACGGAAGTCATTTCCGAAACGGAAATCCCAACCATCGCCCATCATCACGACTTTTTCTGGGAACGACAGCAGTTTCTAACAAACGCGGTCTGGGAGTACTTAAATATGTCCTTTCCGCCGCATCTGTCGTCCATACAGCATGTGACCATCAACTCTTCCGGAGACAACCAGCTGAGCCTGAGAACCGGCATTTCCGCCACTATTATTCCCAATGTTATGGACTTTGAAAACCCTCCGCCGCCTATTGACGATTATGCTCTGGATGTGCGAAAGGCTCTTGGCATTGAAGATGATGAACTTTTTATTCTTCAGCCGACCCGGGTCGTAAAACGAAAGGGAATTGAGCATGCCATAGAGCTTGTACATCGACTGGGAAAAAAAGCCAAGCTAGTCATCTCACATGCTTCAGGGGATGAGGGATATGACTACGAACAAAGGGTCAAGGAATATTCAAGACTGTTAAATGTTAACACCCTTTTCGTGTCGGACATCATTAATGAAAAAAGAGGGCTGACCAAAGAAGGAAAGAAGATTTATACGTTAAACGACATCTATCCGTATGCCGATCTGGTTACGTATCCATCTACTTTTGAAGGGTTCGGCAATGCCTTTTTAGAAGCCGTTTACTTTAAAAAACCCATCGTGGTAAACAAATATTCAATTTACACTTACGATATTGAACCCAAAGGATTTTTGACCATAGAGCTTGACGGATTCGTGACAGAAGATGCTGTCCGAATGACCAGAGATGTTCTTGAAAATTCGGAACTCTGCAGAAATATGGTCGAAACAAATTATGACATTGCAACGCGCTGTTATTCCTACTCTGTCTTGAGGCAGAAACTTAAAAACCTCATCTATGACGGTATTGCTTGCAATCCGAAAAACTTGAAAAAACAATAATGATGAACCCTGATCAAAATAAACTCCAATACGGCTTTCATTCCGGAATTCAAAAAGGATGGCGCGGCTTTGTCTGGATGCTCAAAATTATCGTGCCCATATCTTTTCTTACCGTTTTATTAGAGTATAGCGGATGGATAGACAAAATAGATTTTATACTAAAACCTGCCATGAACCTACTGAACCTGCCACCCATGGCCGCCCTTCCACTGATCGTTGGGATGCTCACAGGAATATATGGCGGCATCGCTTCCATGGTGGTCCTTCCCCTGACGAATAATGAAATGACCCTCATTGCCATTTTTCTTCTCATCTCGCACAACCTTATCCAGGAAGGAATAATCCAGGGTCAGTCCGGGCTGAATCCTTTAAAGGCAACACTTTTTCGCCTGACAGCTTCATGTGTCACGGTTGTCATCGTCGCCAGATTCCTTGGTTCAGAACCCGTGCATTTGGTCGAAAAAAATCTATCAGTTGCCATGCATCAGCCGCTGTTTATCATGATGAAAGGCTGGTTTATGGCAACGTTATATCTCAGCCTGAAGATATTTGTGATTATCATGGTCATCATGATTTTGCTTGAACTAATGAAAGTTTTTAATATTATTCATCATATCGTTAAGGTTTTAAACCCTCTTTTAAAAACCATGGGACTCAATCGACAAGTTGGGTTGTTATGGCTAACCGCCGTTGCCTTCGGCATCGCATACGGTGGAGCGGTCATCGTAGAAGAAACAAAAGAAACGCATATTAAAAAAGAAGAACTTGAAAAACTTCATCTTTCCATCGGAATTAATCATTCTATGATTGAGGATCCGGCGTTGTTTTTATCACTGGGACTCAGTGCTTTCTGGCTCTGGGTACCCCGGTTTATTTTGGCAATCGTTGCCGTGCGTCTGCTTGATATATACTATAAACTCAAAGTAATATATAAACCCAAACTTAGCATTTCAAATTGTGACAGGAAATTATAACCCCAATGGCAGAAATATATCCCATCGGTGGTGGAAAGGGGGGTGTTGGAAAAAGCTTTATTACGGCCAGTCTCGGCGCATTATTTGCCAAGTGGGGTAAAAAAGTCGTGCTTATCGATTTGGATTTGGGCGCTTCAAACCTTCATACATTACTGGGGATGCAAAGCCCGAGAACCGGCTTAAACAGCTTTTTAAACAAAACCGTAAAAAATCTTGAAAATGCGGCGGTTCCAACAATGATCCCGAATTTATTTCTTATCAGTTCTTTCCATTGCTACATGGAAATTGCAAATTTGTTTTATGCACAAAAGCTAAAGATCATTGATTCTATTAAAAATCTTCCTTTCGATTATGTTCTTCTGGATCTGGGTCCCGGGACAAATTTTAACACTCTCGATTTTTTCTTAACTTCCAAAGAAGGCATCCTGATCTGCACACCCGAACCCACCTCCATCGAAAATTCTTTTCGTTTTATAAAGACTGTCTATTTTAGAAAATTAAAACAAATGATGAAAAAAAACACGTTTGATTCGGTGCTCAAGGACACATCTTCAAATTTAGATAGATCAGGAATGAACCCTCCTGATATCATAGAAATTGTTTTAAAACATGATCCTGAAAAGGAAGCGTTTTTGAGAAACAAATTAAGCGAATTTAAATTCAAGCTTGTTTTCAATCAATTTCGTAACAATTTAGATCCAACACTTGGCGATCAATTTGAAAACATATGCAATAGGCATTTTTATTCTATTTTTCAGTTTCTTGGGAATATTCGTTATGACAGTCGGATTCATGATGCCGTTTTTTCAAAAATACTTTATATCCATAAATATCCTCACACACAATCTGCTGCTGATCTAAAAAAAATCGCAGCACGCATAATGAGCAAAATGCCATCTGAATCATTCGGGAAAGATATGTGATGAAAAAATTTGACGGATTGAATTATTATGAAATCTTAAAAATTCCGATGACGTCATCTTATTTTGAAATAAAGCGGGCATATAAAGATGCACTTTCGTTATATAACGAAGATTCAATCGTTACATATTCTTTATTCTCAAAGAAGGAAAGAGACAAGATCATAGAAGATATCGAAAATGCTTTTTTGACGCTATCCGATGACCAAAAAAGAGCGGCATACGACCAGATGCTTATGGATTCAGGTCAAGTGGAAACTTTTATTCCATCCATGGAAAAAACATACGAATCGCCCTCTCAATCCGCTCCCCATACAGGTGTAAATGAAAACTTGTTACATTCAAGGGTTAAAGAAAAACTTCTCGCAGAAGACGTTAAAGCACAATTAGATGAAATTCTTCTAAAAGAGCGTCTTTCAGGAGATGATTTAAAAAAGCTAAGAAAAGCCGTTGGTGTAAAAATAACAGAAATTCAATATATTACTAAAATAAGCACCTCTGTTTTAAGGGCCATCGAAGAAAACCGGTTCGAAGAGCTCCCTCCGGACACCTATTTAAAAAGTTTTTTAAGATCCTATGCAAAAGTTCTACAGACAGATCCTCAAAAAGTCATCGACGGTTATTTTAAAACCATTTCTCATGCTAAAAAAACAAATGATTTAGATCCAACATGATGAACAGCCACCCGATTTGTTTGACCTGACCCCCAAAATTTATCGGCGATTTTCTACTATACGACAACGGCTGTTCTATATGCAACACAACCAGATAGCAACCATTTGATGTTATGACACCATCGAATTATATTTTTAGTTGGTTTTTGGGTAACGTTGATTCTCCCTTTCAGTAGTAACAGTAAGGCAATATCTTAAAAAACATATTTCTTTGTTCTGATTTATGACCAGGCAGTATATTAAGTAGAACCGGAGCAAGTGAGAATTATTCTCACCTGCTCCGGTCTGTATCTATTGCCCTTAAAGTCAATTAACGATATGATTTCTCAGACTTCTTAACCTCCGGCTTTGAAGTCTTTGCGCCTTTTTTTGGCTCGGCCAGGCAACCGCAGTCGCAATTGCTATTTTTTTTATCGGTCATCTTTATCACTTCCTTTCTGTTTGATTATTTGTTTTTGAGTTCCTTGATGCATTCCTCGACTCCGGCCAGTTCTTTTTTTAGCTGGTCTCCATAGGTTTCCAAGCGTTCCAGTTTCTCTTTAGCAGAAAAAAAAATTCGAAAAGACGGACCGCATCCACACCCGCAACAGCCGCAGGTACATCCTCTCATTTCCGTGTATCTTGGTATTTCCCTTTGCTGACACATTTTTCTCACCTCCTTTCTATGAGTGCTTATTGTTAAGAAATTAAGCAATTACTAAATTAAATCGGTAAAAAAAATTAAGGTTCTTTTTTTAATTCCTCAAGCTGGGTTTGCACTTTATTGAGTTCTTCTCGAAGTTCTCTTTCGTACTTTTCTAAAAGTTCGACCTTGTCCTCGGTTTTATTGAGTGCCGCCTCACGAAATTTCCCGGTGCCCTTGCAGCCGCAGGTGCAGATGCTAGACAAAAAATCCCCACATTTTTCCAATGCATCCGGGTTTATTTCATAGGGTATCCAATATCCTTTGCGCTCATTACGAACCAATCCGGCGTGTTTAAGGATCTTAAGATGTTGTGAAACCGCAGAAGGTGTAATTCCCAATTTTTCAGACATCTCATTTGCGCCTAAGGGGCCTTTCTGCTTTAACAGTTCGATGATTCTGATTCGGGTATCCACACTTAAAACTTTAAATAATTCAGCTTTTTTGGCTTCCATTACAACCATCCAATTAAGTTTTTGCTAAAATACTACATTGTATCGATATCCGTGTCAAGACCTTTTTTATTGAATTTATAAAAATATTTTAAACGTGTAAAGAGTTCAAGTGGTTATAACTATTTTTGGTATCATAAAATATCTCATCCTTAAAT
>JAFDCA010000297.1 GCA_019313025.1 Deltaproteobacteria bacterium | reverse complement strand
TTTTCCATGCTTTTTTCCATTTTTGGCGATCTCATCCATGAAATCATCGGGTTTTGGAAACTTCGAGGTATATTCCTTGTTGGCTTTCTGGGTTCCACCGACATTATCAATGCCGCCGGTCAGCCCGTTTAGGGCATGGCAGATCATACTGGCGTACCCGCCGCGCACCTGCATCACCGGACCGCCCCCAACCCAGGAGATGCATTGTGGAGCAGCCTTGCCATATTCGACGGCCACCCGTTGGATTTGATCCGCCGGCAGGCCGCTGCGTTCGGCCGCCCAGGCCACGGTTTTATCCTTTAATTCAAGGTTCCACCATTTAACCAGACCGTGGGTGTATTTTTCCTCGAAGTCCTCCTCGTTGACTTCCTGGCCCGCCACAAAGCGGTTCTGCCCGTCGACGAAGTCGCCCACAAATTCGCGATACCAGAGCCCCTCGGTTAAAATGACATGGGCTATGGCTGCCGCCACGGCCCCGTCATGGCCTGGCTTGACCGGCAGCCATTCGTCGGCCTTGGCCGCAGTGGCTGACAGTCGCGGTTCGACAACGGCGATGGTCGCCCGACCGATGGTATCGCCCCAGACACTGGAGTAATAGGACACCTGCCGGTTGGCTGCCAGGGGGTCTGCGCACCAGATCAGGACGTAGCGGCAGTTGGCAACATCGTATTGCCGGTAGTCCCATAAGCCCTCCGTGTAATAGGGTCCGAACTTTTCAGCCTCGGCGCAGATGGCGCTGTGGGAAATATTGTTGGGTGAACCAATGATCTTGGTCATGCGGTCATAGAGCACATCCCGCATGTAGGAGTAACGGCCCCGCATGAGCATGTACTTGTGGGTCTCATGATTTTTGCGCAGCTCCATGATTTGGTCGGCAATGGTGTTCAGGGCCTCGTCCCATGAAATGGGCACAAATTTTGGATCTTCGTTTCGTCCCTTCTTCGGGTTGGTGCGTTTCATGGGAGTTTTAATCCGATCCGGATCATACACCTGCTGTAAGCCCAGATGCGACCGCGGACAGCCTTCACCGACGTTTACTTTTGAATTGGGATTTCCCCGAACTTTCACGGCCCGGCCGTCGATGACATAGACCTGCTTGGAGCACCAGGAAGTGCATCCCTGGCAGGTCGAGGCAATCCATTCTCCCATCCCGCCGGCCGCAACTTCGCCGGAGGCCGCCAGAGCCCTGAGCGAGGGCTTCAAGCCACCGATAGCGACGGCGGTGCCGGTTGCCACGCTGGCCTTCTTCATGAAGGATCTTCTTGTCATCATAAAATTGCCAAGAAAACCATCCATAAACGATTGGTTTTTGTCTTTTTCCTTTTGCATATTTCCTCCTTGGTTTTTATTAATAAAAAGGATTCAGATATTAGTTGGGTTAAAATAAGTCTGGAAAAGCTGCGACCTCATGGGTCCGGAATGTCTTCCTCATCGTAAATACTTTTGATCCAATATAAGAGCTCATCAGGATCAACCGGCTTATTCAAGCAGGCATAAATATGGTAGCAGATGGCGTCCTTCAGCTCGGGGTGAAAGCGATCTTTGGAGGTGCACAGAAAGCGGACGCCGGGGTGTTTGAGCGCCAGTTGGCGAATCGTGCGGTTGTCGACCGGAACCGAATCAATATCCAAAATAACCGCAACATATTGATCTGAAACTAGAAATTCTTTCAACGACGATAGCGCATTCGCGGAGGTGAACGGATAGTCCTTTGAATTGAGGATGTCTGACAACTTTCCTCTGCTGTTTAAATTGGCATCCAGAACTAGGATTTTCTTTTTCATATCACTTTTTAATTTCAACTTGTTGCGTTGATGGTAATTTTGGATACGGTCTAAGGAAGACTAAAAATAGATACGGGTAACCGTTAGGAATCTTTTAGCAAGCATAGTGCCACATTGTGGCTTTATGACCTGATAAAAGCATATTAAGATTGGTTAGCCAAGAAGAAAAGTAGGTAACCGATTGAAATAAAGTCGATTTTAGAAGTTACCAAATGGGAAGATTTTGATAAGAAACTTTGGAGGTAAACTAATAATCGATCCGGTATTTTTTGCAAATTATGTCCGAAATTCGGACACAGAAATGCTAAACAAAAAATATAAATAAATTTCATATAGATATGCATGTACGAATTTCGGTCATGATTTAGGTAAAATACATATTTTACCTTTATTATTCCATGCAATGCAAATTGATGGCTGGTTTTCATGGAGCCATAAACTTAGAGGAGAATATAAGAAGCTGAATATAGATGCAGAGGATGGAGTTAGAGAAGATATGGTTGGTCCTTCAATAACCGACTTAATATCCTAGTAAAGGATCGGTTTGGTTATATTGTGCTTTTTGAGTTTTTCATAAAGGGTACTGCGGCTGATCCCAAGTTTGGCGGCGGTTTCTTTTTTGTTCCAGTTGCATTCACCCAAAACTTCCCTGAGCAGATTTTTTTCGTTTTCCATGATTGAACGTTTGGATCCATTTGAAATTGTTGGAATTCTGGGCTTGGCCTGTTGAACACCTGGCGGTAATTCCGATACTTCGACATTTTTGCCTTTTACAATAACGGTGGCATGTTCGATACTATTCTCAAGTTCTCTAACATTGCCCGGCCAGTCGTAATTGAGAAGCAGCCGCATGGCTTCCGAGCTGAAGCGCTGAACAATCTTATTTTGCTCTTCAGCAAACTTTTGCAGAAAATTCCGTGCTAGCAAGGGGATATCGTTGCGTCGGTCTCTCAGAGGCGGGACCTGGATTGGAATAACATTTAATCGATAAAAAAGATCTTCACGAAAATTACCGGTCTTTACTTCCTGCTGTAAATCCTTGTTGGTGGCAGCCAGAATTCTGGTGTTTACCGTTAAGGTTTTTTCACCTCCAACACGTTCAAATTTCTGGCTTTGCAAAATACGCAGCAATTTTATCTGGGCAGCGGGGGAAATCTCACCGATTTCGTCCAGAAAGACGGTTCCGCCGTCGGCCTGCTCAAATCGTCCCGATTTCTGGCGCACGGCACCGGTAAACGCCCCTTTCTCATGACCAAACAGTTCACTTTCCAGGAGTGTCGCCGGATAGGCCGAGCAATTTATAACAATAAAC
>JAFDCA010000296.1 GCA_019313025.1 Deltaproteobacteria bacterium | reverse complement strand
AACGTGCCATATTTGTCAGAGATTCTCGTATGGATGAGATTGAAAAAAATATGCTTGCTGGGTTTTATAGATATTGTCAGAATAACTTTGCGTTTCATCCGGCGGCTTACGGTAAATCGTGACCGTTATTCGTTCAATTGGAACATATTTTTGACAACTGCTATAGAACATAGATATTACTTTCTGGGAGGTTGTATGTCGAAAAAAATAAAAGCAGAGGGCAAAACCGTAAAAACTGAGACCATGTGGATGGTCGCTTCCATTGCCCTAGTGATTGGTTTTATAGGAGGCGTTGTTTTTGGTGTTTATAAAACCGGATCAGACAATTCGATTCGAAAATCGATGGTTTCACAACCGGCTGAAAAGGATCATGGTGTGTCACTTGAAAGGGCGGCTCAAATTTTAGAGCTTGAAAAAAAGACCAAAGAGAGCCCTGATGATGCTGCTGCATGGACAAGCTTGGGGAATCTGTATTTTGATACCGGCAACCATCAAAAAGCGATCACGGCCTATACCAGATCTTTGGAGTTGAACCCGAACAATGCCGATGTAATAACGGATTTAGGGGTGATGTACCGTCGATCCGGTGAATCGAAAAAAGCCATTGAGTTATTTGATAAAGCGGCAAATATCGATCCCAAACATGAAGCGGCATTATTTAATAAGGGGATCGTGCTAATGCATGACCTAAATGACCTTGATGGCGCCATTCAGGCATGGCAAGCACTCGTTAAAAGGAATCATGCCGCAACATCGCCAAGCGGACAACCCGTCAAAGATTTGGTTGAAAGAATGAAAGAAAGCAAAAAAAAGTGAGGATAACAGGCAATTATGATGTTATAAAAATCACGAAATTTACAAATAAGCGCTTAACTGGCAATCAGCTTACTTGACCAACGAATATGAGGGAATTCAGCATGTTGATGATGAGAGCAATGGTTTTTTTATTCATTTTTTGCCTGCCCGTGACGGCCTGGAGTGCAAATATGAAATACTTGCTTGATGTGCAAATAGACAGCAACGAACAAAAAATTATCGGCACGGCCCGCTTAAAGGCTGATGTCGATATTAAGCTTGATCTGGCCGTTCAGAATTTACGAGGTTTGAAAGTGAACGATAAGACCATCGACCAGTCCGTCGATGATCATTTGAGCCTCTCATTACAAAAAGACAAAGAGGTAGTTATTAATTATGAAGCAACATTCAATGAAAAGGGGATAAACTTAATCGACAAGGACAACGTATTTTTGATATCCGGCTGGTATCCACAGCCCGATGATCTGTTTGAGTATACACTTTCCGTGACCTTGCCGGAAAATTTTATTGCCATATCTGAATCTGAACGTACAACCATCCAAAAAAAGGGCAGTGCAAAAACATTTTTGTTCGAGTTTAATCACCCCATGGACAGTTTACATCTGGCTGCTTCAAACTGCTTTGTTCAAAAAAAAGACCGATATAAAAATGTCGACATTGAAGCCTATTTTTTTAAAGAGGACGCCCATCTTGCAGATGCTTATCTTGCCTATACAAAAAAATATCTGGCCATGTACGAGAAGATGCTCACCCCATTCCCATACCGCCGTTTTGCCATTGTAGAAAATATGTTGCCCACGGGAAACTCAATGCCGACGTTTACTCTGTTGGGCAATCAGGTGGTGCGCTTGCCGTTTATTGTCAAGACCTCTCTGGGACATGAAATTTTGCATCAATGGTTCGGCAATTCGGTTTATATCGATTTTGTGTCCGGCAACTGGGCGGAAGGGATTACAGCCTATCTCTCCGATCATTACTACGCCGCTCTGGAAGGCAAAGACACTGCCTATCGAAAACAGATCCTGGTGGATTACGATGCTTATGTCCATAGTGACAATGCCATGCCATTGAGCGCTTTTACAAACAGAACCAACAAGGCTCAAAGTGTTATCGGCTATGGGAAAGGGGCCATGTTGTTTCACGGGTTGCATAGGATTTATGGTGATGAAATCTTTTATGCCGCCCTTAAAGAATTTATTCGACATAATTTTTTCCGCCGAGCTTCCTGGCTGGACATTCAGCACGCTTTTGAAAGAGCGACCGGGGAAAAGCTGTATACCTATTTTGGAGATTGGCTGACCCGAGAAAATATTCCTCGTATAGATATAAAAAATACCAAGTTGTATGTGGCGCAGGGTAAACTAAAACTGGATTTTAACCTTTTTCAGCAGGGTGAGCCCTATCCTCTGAACATCCCTATTACGTTTTATACCGGTAAAGACAAACGTACACAATGGGCTGAAGTAAAAAATTCTAAAGAAAGCCTGACGCTTTCCCTTGAAGATCTGCCCGATAAGGTCTTTATGGACGAAAATTACGATCTGATGCGGCACTTGGTTCCTGAAGAAACGCCTCCGGTTTTGGCCGGCATTATGGGTAAAAAAAATCTGATTGCCGTTATCTCATCCATGAAACGTTCTATATACCAACCGCTGATTGATGCTCTGGGGGTTAAAACGATTACTTATAAAACACCGGATAAAATTACTTTTGGTCAGATTCAAGAAAATTCATTGCTCGTTGCCGGCGATGACAATCCTGTGGTGAATATGCTTTTTGGCAAACAGACGGTTTCAGAAGATGAATTGCATATAAAAGTATATAAAAATCCGTATAATGCATCGGAACGTATTGTATTATTTCATACCGCCGACAAACACCAGGCTCAGGCCGTTCAGCATAAAATATCGCACTATGGGAAATATACCGAGCTTGCCTTTAAAGACGGCAGGAACATCTTCAAAGCGATTGCCGAATCAGAAAACGGCATTCAGATATTATCCCGTCCGAGAGTCCGGACGCTTAAGCCTGATGCCATTGAAACAATAGACGACATTATTCCCCGGCTTACGGCTTCGCGTATTATTTACATAGGAGAAACCCACGACCAATTTGCCCACCATATAAACCAGTTGAAAGTAATCAAAAAAATCAACGACGCCGGATATAGGCTGGCTGTGGGTATGGAAATGTTCCAAAAGCCTTTTCAACAGGTGATAGATGACTACATTTTTGGACGAATCGATGAATTTACTTTTTTAAAAAAAACCGAATATTTCAGCAGATGGAGATACGATTATAACTTGTATAAACCGATTATCGATTACCTTAAACAACAGCGCATCCCTCTTGTTGCCTTAAATATTGAGGGAGATCTCACCCGTAAAGTTGCACGGGAAGGGATGTACGATCTCCCTGACAAACAAAAAAAACAGTTGCCTTCTGAAATGAATTTTTCAAATGAAACCTACCGGAAGGATTTGAATCAGGTGTTTGTCGCCCACAATAAACAAGAGGATCTCCAAGACTTCAATTATTTTTTACAGGCCCAAATGGTATGGGATGAGGGTATGGCAGAGTCCGCGCATCGGTTTTTGACAGACCATCCCGAACGCAAAATGGTCATTCTGGCTGGCAATGGCCACGTCAGGTATAAATACGGAATTCCGGACCGGCTCTATCGGCGTAATCATGAACCGTTCGCTGTTATTGTTCAGGATGAAGAGATTGAGGACGGTGTGGCGGATTATGTTCTGTTAACCACAAAACTCAGCGGGAAAGAGTCGCCCAAGCTGGGTGTAATGGTGGAAGAAAAAGATGAGGGTTTGGTGATCATGGGGGTGAGTCAAAATGGCCCTGCAGAAAAAGCCGAACTTAAAAAGGGGGACGTTATCGAGATGTTTGCAGGTCACTCCATACGATCACTGGCAGATTTAAAACTTGCCTTGTTTTACGGCAACATCGGAAATACGGTCAAGATTAAGGTCAAACGGGCGGATAAGACGGTTGATAAAGAAATCGAACTGTTTGATTTTGAACGAATTCCACATTGATTTTAGGTTCAAGCTTTTGATGGCTTGGCGCTAAAAGATGGATTTCATAACTTCGCAAGACCGGCAAAACCTCATTTTTTCTTTCCAGTTTTTATGAACGTTGCCGTCGCAAATTGTGCCACTGATAAACCAGCAAAGATCACCGGCTTGAAACTCCCATGCCGGACAGAGCATTTTCTTCTCATTGGGACACGCTTTTTTATCCCAGCAGGGCTTATTGTCATGGATATTTCTTTTTAGCCTGGAGAGCAGGAAAAAAATCTGACGTTCCACATGGACCGGCACGGACCGCCACCCTTGCTCATAGCTGTGAATGGCCTTGATGGAGACGCCAAGGAGCTGTGCCATCTGGCGCTGTGTCTTTTCTAATTTTTTTCTAAACTTCTTAAATTCTTTACTGGTCATGCCAAATCTCTGAAAGTTGAAGATTCGGGGTTAGTAAAATGATTCCGTTACGTGACCTTAACAGTATTACTGTGTGGTATTTTGTGTCAAGTATTTTTTTGAAGCGAAATCATTGTCGAGAAAGAATCCTTCGGGTTTAGCACCCTCAATCCCAAGCTTTATCAAGCCCGAAATATCTGATAAAATACACTTATAGCTATTGTCAGAATAACCTTCCGCTTCATCCGCCGGATAATTTCGTTGAGATCTGCAAGAACTCGCAAACAAAAGCGCGTAAAAGAGAACATGTCCATGGCTTTTTAGAATATCGTTCAGTAGTTTGATTTTATGTTTTAATTT
>JAFDCA010000295.1 GCA_019313025.1 Deltaproteobacteria bacterium | reverse complement strand
TCCGCATCAATGGCCAGCACATGTTTCCCTTGATCATTCAATGTTCGTATCATCAGTGCTGAAAACGTTGTTTTGCCAACTCCCCCTTTGCCGCTGACTGCAATTTTCATAAGAATGTCCTTTCACGTTTGGGAGAACCACGTTAAATATTTGAAATCACGTTTCACATTCGGATATTGTTAAATATAATACAGTATGTGATCGGAGCAAGGGTATTTATTTACCATGCAAATTGATAATATTGTCAGGAATGCATATCATTGATACATTCCTTTAATTTCTTGACGTCCGGGAATTTTAAATATAGATTCGCCATTACTTGACGAAAAGATCTCACATTAAAAGAGGTTATTCATGCTGACATATGATATCAAAGCGTTTATTTACAGATATTTTTTAATTGCCGCGGTTGTCTGTTTGCTTGCAGCCCCATTCTCAATGGCCAAAGATCCGGGTAGGGGTAACGGCCCTCCACCGTCTCCGGTCCAGGTTGCCCTTGTAAAAATCAAGACGGTCTCAAATCAGATATCTCTTGTCGGAACCACGGAACCCATTTCAGAAAGCACGGTGGCATCTGAAATATCGGGACTTGTGGAAAATTTTCCCATAAGAGAAGGAGATTACGTTAAAAAAGGAAACCTGCTGGCCAATTTGAAAGAAACCGAACTAAAGCTTCGTCTAAAAGGGGCTGTTGCGGCAAAAAAAAGAATCGAAGCGAACCTCCAGAATGCTGAAAAGGAGCTCAAAAGGGTCAGTAAGCTTAAAGAGACAAACAGCATTGCCGAAAAGCAATATGATACCGCTTTTTATACGTACCGTGCGCTTTCCCAGGAATTGCTCCAGAATGAATCTGAAATAGACCTGCTCAACTACGAAATAAAACAACAAAAAGTGTTGGCACCCTTTTCCGGTTTTGTGGCAAAAGAACACACCCAAATCGGAGAATGGATCAACAAAGGAGGACCCGTTGTTACCCTTCTTGATCTTGATAACATTCGAATAACCGTAGACGTTCCCGAACGATATTCGGTTCTGCTGGTGCCTGAAAGTAACCTAAACGTCTCCATAAAAAGCGTATCAAATCATCCTTTTTCAGGTAAGATATACTCCGTGCTTCCGCAAGGGGATCCCAATTCCAGAACCTTCCCTGTAAGGATACACCTTGCAAATCCGGATCATAAAATAAAAAGCGGCATGGAGGCCATGGTGACCTTTAACTTGTCAACTGAAATAAAAGCGCTGCTGGTTCCCAAAGATGCTGTGGTTACGGCAGGAGACAACCGGCTGGTTTTTACGGTTAATGACGGAAAAGCCATCTCGGTTCCTGTTAAAATTATCGGCTATTATGATGGAGATGTTGCTGTGGAAGGGGACCTTAAACCAGGCGATCAGGTTGTGATTCGCGGAAATGAGCGTCTTAGACCCGGGCAACCGGTGGTTGTTCAGAAATGATGCAAAAATGGAGGGCTCAGGGGGTCGGAGGTCAGGATGTTGGATATACGAAAAATATACCATCGAGTGGAGTTGAATTGAAATTAGACTTTGTCAGGTTAATTTTAAAAAAGTCATGCTTTTTGGCACCCTGAACCCTGAAACCTTAATTAAAGACTATGAAACTTGTTGACTCATCCATAAAAAAGCCGGTGACCGTTACAGTGGGAGTTCTCCTGTTGGTTCTCTTCGGGTTTATTTCCCTTTTTAGAATTCCGATCCAATTGACGCCCAATGTGGATCTTCCGGAAATTTCCGTTTTAACGACCTGGCGGGGTGCCAGCCCGGTTGAAGTGGAACGCGAAATCGTCGACGTCCAGGAAGATGAACTCAAAAATCTCGAAGGCCTGGTAGAGATCAAAAGTGAAAGCCAGGACAGCAACGCTTATATTAGCTTACTGTTTGAAATCGGTACGGATACCGATGAAGCGCTGCTTAGGGTATCCAACAGTCTCGAACGGGTCAAAGAATATCCGGATAATGTGGAAAAGCCGATCATAAAGTCCGGGGGAAGACGTGAACAAGCCATTGCCTGGATGGTATTGAAGGCACTGGACGGATACACGGACGTTTTGCCGCATGAATACGATTTTGTCGACGAGCATGTTAAACCACGGCTTGAACGCATATCAGGGGTATCGTCTTCCAATATTTACGGGGGACAGGAACGCGAGATCCAGGTCATTGTCGATTCGGACGCGCTTTCGGCCCGCAACGTCACCATTCCCGAACTCGTTCATGCCCTGGATATAGAAAACAAAAACATCAGTGCCGGGGATTTCGACGAAGGCAAGCGTCGCTATATTGCTCGAACCGTGGGCGAATTTAGCAGTCCCGAGGAGATCACCCATGTTATCGTTAAAAGAGTCAAAGGCATCCCGGTTACCGTGGGTGACATTGCCAAGGTTGCATTTGGTTATAAGGATTCGGAATATGTCGTCCGACACAGAGGTATTCCCACCATCGTCTTCAATGCTGTACGCGAGCCTGGTTCCAATGTTCTCGAGGTGGTAAAAAAATTGCGGGAAGCCCTCGATGAGCTCAATGAGGGCCTGCTGAAGGAAAAGCATTTAAAAATCGTCTTGGTTTATGATTATACACGGTACATCTACAGTGCCATAAACCTGGTAAGGGAGAATATCTTTGCGGGCGGGTCCCTGGCGATATTAGTGCTTTTGATATTTTTACGGAATTTTGCCAGTACGGTGATCGTGTCGGTGGCCATACCGATCAGCGCTGTGGGAACGTTTCTGATCATGACACTTATGGGAAGAAATATCAATGTGGTCAGCCTGGCTGGTCTTTCCTTTGCCATTGGCATGATTGTGGACAATTCTATTGTGGTGTTTGAAAACATTTTCCGACACCGGGAAATGGGCAAAACGCGTATCCAGGCCGCTTATGACGGTACCGTCGAGGTTTGGGGAGCGGTTTTGGCCAGTACCCTGACCACTGTGGCGGTGTTTCTCCCAATTGTTTTTGTTCAGGAGGAGGCCGGCCAGCTTTTCCGAGACATCGCCATCGCCATCAGTAGTGCCGTGACATTAAGTCTTATCGTCTCTATTACCGTCATTCCGACTTTGTCCTCGAAAATACTGGGTAAGGTTCAAAACGATAAATCCAAAGCTTCCATGTCAAAAGGGGCCTTCGCAACTATCCGGAAACCTTTCAGTTTTATCGGCCGGGGATTAAATACTTTTGCAGTCGGTTTTATAAATGCTACGACCCGATTTGTGTATTGGATGTGCGGGCTGGTTACGGCACGATTGGGGACTGCCGTTGTTTTGACCTTGCTGGCCGTCGGCCTGGTATTCTTTTTAATACCGAAAACCGAATATCTGCCCGAGGGTAACCGTGAACTGTTGTTCGGAATTCTGCTGCCGCCCCCGGGATACAATCTCGTGGAGCTACAGAAAATTGGCGAAACCGTTGAAAAAGATCTTTTACCGCTCATTGAAGATGATCAAAAAAGTAATCTGGCCGAGAAGCTGAATCTTCCGCCGGCCACCAATTTTTTCTACGTTGCCCGGGGACAAGCGGTGTTTATGGGTATTGTCTCCAAAATTCAGGAGCGAACCAGGGAATTGCTGCCCTATGTCTACGATGTGCTGAGAAAGATTCCCGGCATGATTGCCATTGTTCAGCAACCCAGCCTCTTTTCCCGCAATATCGGGGAGGGCCGCTCCATCGAATTAGAGATCAAAGGGCCTGATCTGGAAAAACTCATCAGTCTCGGTCGACAGATATATGGTTTGACGGCCCAAGCACTGCCCGATGCCCAAGTACGACCCATACCCAGTCTCGATTTGGGAAAC
>JAFDCA010000294.1 GCA_019313025.1 Deltaproteobacteria bacterium | reverse complement strand
GCTTCAGATGGAAAATAACTGTATGTTGTCACGACTTTAAGACGGTGGCCTTGGTCAAAAGCATAAACTATCTCCGTGATACTTGGGGAAAGAGATACTACCCGTAGAGGTTGATCCGGAACCGTGACGTGTCGTCCCAACTGATCTATGATGGTTTTGACAGCGGATACTTTTCCCGACAAAATTAAAAGCAATATCGTCATTGTGGAAATTATCGTTATGTATCTAAATGCTAACATTACCACAAACCTTCTATTTTCAATTTGATTCGATTTTTTGACAAAAATTGATTATACCAGAAGCGACATTGAGCTTCAAAAGACCACATGTTATTTTATCTCAAAAAAAAACCGGACCGAAAAACATCGATCCGGGAATGTCCCTTTTTATCCTCAAGATCATTTGATACCTCATATCCTCGAAGGCTAAAGCATCTGCCCAGGCAGGTCTTCTGACTTTCCAGCCCTTTTAGCGACCTTCCCGTTCATACGCGAACAGTGGTACGCCATGGCCAAAAGGGTTCCTTTAATTTTAGTCAACCGGTCAGCCAGTTAATCCGGTTTGAAGGGGTATTTTCTAGACCAACATGACTAGATAACTGGCTAACGGGCCGAATTCATTGAAGGTCGGGATTACAGCGGCGGGCCCGTCCCCGAATTTCACGGGGTTCCCTATTAAACTCATACGAGTACCTGAACAGTTCTATCAAGTAATTAAAAAATAGCATTAAAGTCAAGGAATTTGTTCAAGGTCATTTTTTGGGCGTCATCAAATGAAAATTATAGGCCATCTCAAAATTACATTCGTAAATTTCTTTCTATTTAATCATCCTTATAGTATGATCCCAACCGAGGGATATATTCAATGAACGGCCTTAATATCTTTACAAGTAACTGCATGGAAATCCTTGCCGAACAGTTGGCACACATCGTAAGAGCGCCGCTATCTTCTCCATTCTCTCCAGAAGTTATTGTTGTTCAGAGCAGAGGAATGGAACGTTGGATAGCCATGGAGCTTGCCAGACATAACGGCATCTGTGCTAACTGTTTTTTTCCCTTCCCCAACACGTTTTTACAGGAAATGTTTAAAAAAACAATCCCGGATCTACCCGAAGAATCTTTCTTTGATCCTTTGACGATGACACTATCGATCATGAAGGTTCTTCCTGAATGTATCCACTTGCCGGATTTTGAAAGTATAAAACATTATCTTGCTGATGAGAACACCGGGATGAAACTGTTTCAGATTTCGAATAGAATCGCTGATTTGTTTGACCAATATCTTGTTTTCAGGCCCGAGATGTTATTCAATTGGGAAAAAGGAAAGGACCATGACTGGCAGGCAGATCTATGGCGAAAGCTTTCCTCCGGAAAGGAACACTTGCATCGTGCCGGGCTCTGGAAAGCTTTTTTAAAAAAGGTCAGAAAATCATCACGTCAAATAGAACATTTCCCTGATCGTGTTTCCATATTCGGGATATCTTATTTACCACTTTTTCATCTTGAGGCCTTTGTTGGAATATCACGTCATTCTCAGGTTAATTTCTTTCTGATGAATCCATGCAAAGAATACTGGGGAGACATTGTTTCCGGTCGCGAGACCCGAAAAATAAGAAAACAACATGTTCGATCAAAGGACATCTCAGAAGATCTTTATTTTGAAGAAGGGCATCGGCTGTTGGCTTCCATGGGTACTTTGGGTAGAAATTTTATGACACTGATTGGTGATCTCGACGGTCAGGTTTTCGAACTATTCAAAAAGAATCAAGGGCATACAATGCTTGAAAAGATCCAGTCGGACATTTTAACCTTAAAAAACAGGCGGTTCTCTTTCTCTTCATCTAACAACCACAACGCATCATCCATGATTGATGCCTCTATTCAGATTCATTCCTGCCATAGTCCAATGCGGGAAATGGAGGTTCTTTACGACAATCTTCTTGCCATGTTTGACCAAGATCCGGGTCTGTTGCCCAAAGATATCGTTGTCATGACCCCTGATATTCATTTATATGCGCCTTTTGTTCAGGCCGTTTTCGGAGCACAGACAGATGAAAAAAAACGGATTCCATTCAGTATTGCGGATCAAAACATTATGAAGGAAAATCGAATTATTGACGGATTTATGTCGATTCTCGATCTTAGACACGGCCGAATGAGTGTAAACCGTGTCATGGCCCTTGTGGAGCTACCAGAAATTCAAAAAAAATTCGGTATATCCGAATCGGAAATCGAAATTTTGGAACGCTGGATCAAGGAAACCAATATCCGGTGGGGAATTGATGCAGAACACCGCCGCAAACTTGGTCTTCCGGTTTATTCAGAAAACACATGGAAAGCCGGAATTGAAAGACTGCTATTAGGATACGCAATGCCGGGTTTCGGACGCAAAATGTTCACCGGAATTCTTCCTTATGATCATATCGAGGGCGAAGAGGTAGAAACTCTGGGAAAATTTATAGAGTTTTTAGAGCGGCTTATTAACAGTGTGGATTCTCTGGATCAGGCCAGAACTTTAAGTGATTGGAGCCAGGTTTTTTTGGATATTATCGAAATATTTTTTTCCCAAGAGGAAGATTTAGAACCAGAGATTCAGATTCTCAGACGTATTTTGGATGATATTTCTAAAAAAGAAGCATTATCCGGCTATGATAAACCCATTATGATCGATGTCGTAAAATCTTTACTGAAATCGTTTCTTGAAAATGAACATCATCGAAAGGGATTTATTTCCGGCGGTGTGACATTTTGCGCCATGCTTCCCATGAGAAGCATCCCGTTTAAAGTCATCTGTCTTTTGGGAATGAACAACGATGCTTTTCCACGAGAGACAAGAACTCTTGAGTTCGATCTTATGGCAAAACAGCCAAGGATCGGGGACCGAAATAGAAGAAATGACGACAAATATCTTTTTTTGGAAGCGTTATTATCCGCAAGAAAAACATTCTATATCAGTTATGTCGGTCAAAGCATTCAGGATAATACCAAAATCCCACCTTCTGTTCTTGTAAGTGAACTCATGGATTGTATCGAAGAAGGATTTGGGTTTTCAGAAGAGCAGGTGGTCAATTTTCACCGGCTTCAAGCATTTTCACCGGAATATTTTAAAAATAACAGTAAACTGTTTAGTTATTCTTACCAGAATTTTATCGCAAGCTCAAAAATGTTTGACCGTAAAGAAGCGCCTCCCTTGATTTCAACACGACTGTCCGAACCCGACAACGAATGGAGAAACCTTTCCATTGAAGCACTGAGCACCTTTTTTAATAATCCCGCAAAGTATTTACTTGAAAAACGCCTGGGGATATATTTGCATGAGAGGGCAAATGTCCTTGATGAAAGAGAAAATTTTCGCTTAGATCCTCTTGGAAAATATAAAATAGAGCAGGAGCTTGTGACAACAAAACTCTCAGGATCAAGCCTCGAAGATATTTTTCATCTCATACGGGCGTCCGGAGAACTCCCTCATGGGAAAGTGGGAGAATATATTTACAATGAAATGAATTTGGATGCCCAAGATTTTATTCGAAAAGTTAAAGACCACGCTAAAAGCCACCGCCCTGAAGATCTTGATGTCGAAATCGATATAGCAGGCTTTAGGATATTCGATCGAATTACAGAGATTTATGAAAACGGTTTGATTAAAATTATATATGCAAATACAAAACCAAAATATCTATTAAATACATGGATATACCATCTTTTTGTTTGTGTTTTACTTGAATCTAAACGCCCTATACATAGTTTATTGCTATGTAAAGATGCCACCTGGCAATTTACACCCGTTTCAAGTGCATTAGATATCCTAACGTTCCTATTAAATACTTACTGGAAGGGAATGTCCGAGACTTTGCACTTTTTTCCTGTATCTTCCTATGAATATGTTTTTGATATATTTATTAAAAATCGTTCAAATTCCGCGGCCTTAAAGGCTGCACAGAGAAAATGGGGTGGGAATGCTTTTTTCCGGGGAGAGTCAAAAGATCCGTATTTTGAACGTTGCTTTGGTCGAATTGATCCTTTGGATAAGGAATTTGAAAAAATATCAATGAAAATTTTTACCCCCTTGCTGAATCATTGCAATAAAGTAATATGATAAATCATAGCCAGTTCATATGATTATAAATACGATAGCGTATTAGTGAATAAGAACAGCCAATTAACGCGGTGACGATGCCTAATAAATTCGGTGAGAAGAGACTGCCGAAAATATTGATTTAAAGAGGTAATGAATTTATAAATATAGACATTGTCAAAACAAAATTGTGCGTTATTGTATTGGCTGGTTTCATAACTTAGATTGTGGTCCAAACGAATATTTCTAAATCATACATAAAGAGAGACAGTTGGAAACGGAACCAATCTTTTTAGATTTGAGTTATAGGAGAAAGAATGGCTGAAACTGACAAAGATGATCTTATTAGCATTATTGATGAAGATGAAAAAGATGCACTGATTCCTGATACGCTTCCTTTGATATCCGTTCGTGATATTGTGATTTTTACCGACATGCTACTCCCCCTTTTTATCGGCCGCGAAAAATCGGTACGTGCTGTTGAGGAGGCCGTGGAAAAAGACGGATTTTTATTTTTAGCTGCGCAAAAAGATCCAAATATCGAAAACCCGAATCCTGATCAAATATTTACGGTTGGAACTGTGAGCAAGGTTCTGCGGATGCTAAAACTCCCTGATGGACGTGTCAAAGCCCTTGTACAGGGTATTGAAAAGGCCAAGGTGGTTAAATATGTTTCAAAGAGATCCATATATCGAGTAAAAATTGACAGAATTCCAGATCGGCCGGTTGAAGAGATAAATATCGAAATGGAAGCATTGATGCGTAATGTTATCGAACACTCCGAAAAAATATTGGCACTGCGTGGCGAAATGAACAGCGAGATTGGCATTATTCTAGAGAGTGTGAATGATCCAGGAAAACTGGCAGATCTTGTGGCTTCAAATCTGAAGTTAAAAATTGACGAATCCCAAATTTTGCTTGAACTGATCGATCCTGTTGAGCGTCTCAAAAAAGTTAATGAGCTACTTTCGCGAGAAGTGGAATTGTCCTCCATGCAAGCTAAAATTCAGTCTGATGTAAAAGATGAGATTTCGAAAAGTCAAAGGGACTATTTTTTAAGGGAACAGGTTCGGGTCATCCACAAAGAACTCGGTGAAGATGACGGAAAATTAAAGGAACTAGAGGATTATAGAAGGAAGATAAGAAGGGCGAAGATGTCAAAAAGTGCTGACAAAGAAGCTTTAAAACAGTTAAAGCGTCTGGATCAAATGCATTCTGATTCTGCAGAAGCTTCTGTTGTTCGCACCTATCTGGATTGGCTGGTTGAGCTGCCATGGAGTAGAGCTACCAAAGACGTTATTGATATCAAGAACGCAAAAACGGTTCTGGATAAAGACCATTTTGGTCTAATAAATGTGAAAGACCGTATACTTGAATACCTGAGCGTGCGTAAACTTAACCCTAAAATGAAAGGTCCGATTTTATGTCTAGTGGGCCCTCCCGGTGTTGGCAAGACATCACTAGGGCAGGCCATAGCACACGCAATGAAGCGAAAGTTTGTCCGCATTTCTCTCGGTGGCATACGGGATGAAGCCGAAATCAGAGGTCACCGTCGCACCTATATAGGTGCGATGCCGGGACGAATCCTTCAGGGACTTAAACAGGGCGGTACAAACAATCCTGTTTTTATGATGGATGAGATTGACAAGCTGGGGTCTGACTTTCGGGGTGATCCTTCCTCCGCGCTATTAGAGGCTTTGGATCCCGAGCAAAATCTGGCATTTAGCGACCACTACCTCAATTTGCCCTTTGATCTTTCCAAGGTTATGTTTGTCCTCACTGCCAATTTTACAGATACGATTCCATCAGCACTCCTTGACAGGATGGAAGTCATCACACTAGCCGGTTATACCGAGGATGAAAAAACGACCATTGCACAAAGACACCTCATACCTCGCCAGTTGAAGGAAAATGGTTTAAAGTCGAAAACCTTGTCCATTAGCAAAGGCTCATTATCTAAAATCATATCCGAATACACTTCCGAGGCTGGGTTGAGGAACCTTGAACGCGAAATCGGCACCCTTTGTCGAAAGGTGGCACGTAAAATCGCCGAGGGTCACAAAGGTCCGTTTCGAATCACCAAGAACAATCTGCAAACGTACTTGGGGGTTCCAAAATATTTTCCTGAAATGGATCAGGAAAATAGCCAGGTTGGTTTATCAACCGGTCTAGCCTGGACACAGGCAGGAGGCGAGGTGCTTTACGTGGAGGCGTCACTCATCGACGGAAAGGGAGATCTCATTGTTACCGGACAAATCGGTGAGGTGATGCAGGAGTCTGCTCGGGCGGCCTTGAGTTATGCCCGCGCCAATATTGCTTCTTTCGGGATTAAAAAAAATGTTCTTGAAAATAAGGACATTCATATTCATGTTCCAGCCGGTGCAATCCCCAAAGACGGGCCGTCTGCCGGAATCGCAATGGCAACGGCGCTTATATCTATCTTGCTTAACAAACCGGTCAATAAAGATGTTGCTATGACCGGTGAAATTACATTGAGGGGCAGGGTGCTTCCTATAGGCGGTTTGAAAGAAAAAGCATTGGGTGCATTAAGGGCCGGGATTCGAACAATCATTATTCCTGAAAAAAACAAAAAGGATTTGGTGGAAATACCAATGAACATAAAACGAAAAATCAAATTTGTTCCTGTAAAAAATATGGAAAAAGTTCTTTCTCTTGCAATTGATGAAGGTTGATGGCTGATAATTGATATGAAGATTCTAGCTGTTGATACAGCGACAACCAGCTGCAGTGTCGCAATAGTAGATAAAACATCCTTGCTTTCGGAGTTTACACTAAATAGGGATCAAACTCATTCTAAACATTTAATGGACATAATAAAGGCGGTCTTGGAAATGTCTGGCCTTAATTTATTTGACCTGGATGGATTTGCAGTTACCATAGGTCCCGGGTCCTTTACAGGTCTGAGAATTGGTATTAGTACCATAAAGGGACTGGCCGTGGCATCAGAAAAACCCGTTGTCGGTGTTTCAAGCCTGGAATCGCTGGCACTTCAGGTGTCTTGTTCTTGTGATCTTATATGTCCGATTTTAGATGCGCGTAAAGGAGAGGT
>JAFDCA010000293.1 GCA_019313025.1 Deltaproteobacteria bacterium | reverse complement strand
TTGGCAACCTGAAACGTCCTTCCGATACCTAAATGACAAACTTGATGGGTTTTCAATCCTATGATGCTTTGTCCTTTAAACAGGATGTCTCCGGATGTAACCGGAAAAAATTGATTGATACAGTTAAATATCGTTGTTTTCCCACTCCCGTTTGGACCGATGAGACCGACAATTTCCCCTTTTTCCACTTTGAAAGAGACATCATTGACCGCCAATAGCCCACCAAATGCTTTGGTGAGATTTTTGACTTCAAGAAGTGGCATAATGTTTCCTTATCATCCTATGAACACGACGGATTCTTTCTAAATATTTGCTACCAATATCCCCAGGTTTTCATCCAGTCCACAGGATATTTAAATTCTTCGGTGGCATGGTCTGTCGGCCAGACCAGTTCCAGTTTTCCATTAATCCACTGAACCACGTAGGAAGCGGCTTTGTTTTGATTCTTCAAATTACCCCAGCTCGCAAACCTCACCGGTCCGAAAACGGTCATCATGTCGGTTTCCGAAAGGGCCTGCTTGATATCCGAATTCTTAAAAGATTGGGCCCGTTTTAAAACATCCGCAATGACATAACAGGCAGAATACGCCTGAGCCCCGTAATATACAGTGGGTTTGTTGTATTTTTTTATAAAATTGTTGTAATAATCCATGGCACCTGGAAAGGGAAATACCTGGTGCCAGAGCGTGGCGGAGATGACTTTTTCAGAGGCACCTCCCGCATTTTGTAAGAATTTCTTCAACGTAAAGCCTGTGGCACCGCCGATAAACATTTTTGGGGTCAATTTTAATTTTCTGGCTTGTTTCATGAGCAAAGACGCATCCATTGTATGAGAAACCATATAGATGATATCCGGGTTGAGCTGTTTGATTTGGATCAACATCGGTTTAAAATCCATGGCGCCGTGCTCATATTCTTTCTTTAAAACCACTTGATAGCCTTCTCTTTTACAAATTTTCTCAAAGGATTTTGAGCCCTTGGTTCCGAACGGTGAATTTTCGTATACAATGGCAACGGTATTGGGCTTTACTTTTTCAGCCAGCAATGTCGTAATGGCATCGGCATAATGACTCACCGGAGGATTCAAACGGTAGATATAATCCCATCCCGATGAGGTAATTTTGTCCGCAGATCCGGTATTCACCAGAAACGGCATCTTGTGTTGTTGACAAATCCCAGCCACGGCATAGGTTACGGAACTGCTGTGCCCGCCGCCGATCATAACCACCATGTTCTCGGTGATGAGTTTTTCGACAACCGATCGGCCCACTTCCGGACGACCGGTATCGTCTTTTATGATCAATTCGAGTTTATTCCCATGGATGCCGCCGGAGGCATTGATCTCTTCCAAAGCCAGTTCAAAAGAGTTTTTCTCTATCTCGCCGAACTTGGCCTGGGAACCGGTGAGCGGCAAAACGATTCCGACTTTTACCCTATCTACCGCCGATGCTCCGGAAATCATCAAGCCAACCATGCAAAAGATACCGATCAACATCACTGGCATTCTCTTCATTTTTATTCTCCATCGATTATCATTAACAAACGTTCATTAACCAATTGATGGTCAACGCTTTTTCAATAGTTAGCGGCCATAAAATTGGGCATCAACATACAAAATAGTATTTCATTCCCTGTGGCTAAGAAAACCGATCCCTTTTTGCGCTTCATTTTTCTGGTAAACTTGCAGAAACCGGCCTTCACCAGAGGACGGAACATGAACGACATGGACCACTGTTTGGTATGATTCGAACTCCGGGGCGAAAAAAGAAAGCTGATTGGAGGATTCCATTAAAAATGTCTCATTAAAGATGGTATCGGTTTGATCGGGAAAAATGGCCACAGGAACAATTTTAGCTTCCACAAGATCATTAAAAAAGTGCGTGCCAAAGGACACTTCGGGTGTGTAATCCTCTCTTGCAAAGGCCACTTCACCCAAGATTAACGTGTGATTGATATCCTCATAGCTGACACGTACGCCAAGATTGATATCGTTGCTTCCCCATCGGCCGGGTCCGAAAAGGGCAAAACGTTTATCCTGAAGGAGGTTGTTCAGACGACTGATGACGCGCCCCACAGACATTTTTTCATCATAGGTTGTAAGTTTTGCGTAGGCCCGCGGACACACATAAACAATATATTCTATATTGGAAATGATGGCACTTGACACCACCTGGGTATTGGTAAAGACAATCTGTTCTTGGGGGAGATCCTTTGGCAGCTCCACCTCGCCCATGTCCTGACTCACGGCCAGAGAACGACACTGTAGAATATAAAGATGCTCACTATCCCAAGCAAACTCGATATCCACAGGACGGCCGTAAGCATCCTGAAGTTGTCTGAGAACTTTTTTCATTAAAGACGGAAAAACCGTTTTGGAAAGCAGGTTTTCAAAAGTCAAGCAGGTACCTGTGGGATTGATCGGTTGTCCTTTAAACATGGGTGCGGAAAGATGGCCGTCCTGATTTACAGAAACCAACCAGAAGAGATCAGGGTAGGATATTTCTTTTAATAGCTCTAAATAGGGTCTGGACTCCAGCTCACCGGTTTTAAGATTGAGCACATCGGTGATCTTCTGAGAATATTTCATGATCTGCTGGGTCTGGACCTCGGGACGAAGATGAGGGTGGCTCAAGTGAACCATTCGAGCATAATCCTCACCGGTTCGATCCACAGCCCGTGTCCCCAATCCAAAAACCAACCTCACAAATCCGTCTTCTTTCTTGATACGAGATGTCCAAGTATATGAACTATAAGAGAATCCGACACCGGCGGCAAGAGGGAAAAAATAGTCACCGAATCGGCGCCCAACGACTTTCTGAACCAGTACACTCATCTTTTCATCGAAATCGAGCAAGTTATGGTCCCGACGATATAAAATGGGGCCAGGGCCGAAAGTGCTCATATGGACCTGTTTGAGCCCCCAAATGAATTCATTGAGACGTGTATGGATATCTCCCTGATTGGCGACAAAAAAAGAATCATATTTGCCGGAAAAAGCATACCCGAAGTTGTCCTCCAGAAAACTAGAAGATCTGAGAATCAGCGGGTGCTCACCGATTTTTTCTAAAAATTTTCGAAACTCCTCAACGGTATCCGGAGGAAAAGACGACTGTTTGAAAAGCTCTGAGATGTTTTTGTACTCTTCCTCAATCTTTTCTCGAGATTTGTATTTCTGGCTATGAAATTGTTCGAGATGGTTGTAATCGAGAAAATCGGAAAAAATACCGGAGCTGAAATAATATGACTCCGGAATCTTGACGTATTTGTCTATTTCAGGATCGCCTGAAGTGAGTCTGGGAACAAGAATTTTATAGGCCAGAAACATACCGGCAGCCTTGCCCCCGATTTTTCCGGGTCGGCGATGGCTCCAGTAAATATTGTCCACCAATTCTTCGACATCCCGAATGGTGATATAACGTTTGCCGATACCGATGAACGGCAGCTGGTTGGAAATAAAATGGTTAATGAGAGCGACCCTGACACCCTCGGCCTCATTGGGAGATATATAGAGGTCTCCCATGGGAATCTCGCAGAATTCCTTGAGGGCCTGTTTAATTTTTTTTGAAGTAGC
>JAFDCA010000292.1 GCA_019313025.1 Deltaproteobacteria bacterium | reverse complement strand
TTTTCCCCGAATATCAGTGGCAATGCCTCATCATGGATTTGCTGCCAGCGTTCTTTTCCACCAAAGCTTTCGATATAAAGCTTCATTTTAGGTTCCGTGCCCGACGGCCGGATGGCAAACCAGGAACCGTCTGCGATCATCACTTTGACCCCCCCGATCGGGGCGTTGTTTCCCTGTGCAGTGGTCATCACCGCCGTAATGGGCAACGCTGCAATTGTGGGCGTTTGGATGGCATCGGGCGTCAGTCCTTTTAAAACCTTTTTCTGTTCATCTGAAATCGGCCCGTCGACCCTTTTGTAATACGGTTCTCCATATTTAGGGATCAATATATCGGAATAGATTTCGTCCGGTGTTTTTCCGGTTTTTGCCAATATTTCCGCAGCCAGGAGTGACATACAAAATCCGTCTTTGTCAGTGGTCCATACGGTGCCGTCCTTTCGCAAAAAGGATGCTCCGGCGCTTTCTTCGCCGCCAAATGCAAGGGTTCCCCCCAGCATGCCGTCAACAAACCACTTAAAGCCAACAGGAACTTCGAAAAGGGTTCTTTTTAACCCAACCACCACCTTGTCGATCATGCTGCTACTGACCAATGTTTTGCCCACAGCCAGATCTTTTTTCCACTTTTTTCTGTATCGCAACAGATACCAGATTGCCACGGACAGGTAATGATTCGGGTTCATTAATCCGCTGGGGCAAACAATGCCATGCCGATCGTAATCGGAATCATTTCCCCAGGCAATATCGAATTTGTTTGCCATATCAATCAAGTTTGCCATGGCATAGGGAGAAGAACAGTCCATACGGATTTCGCCATCCGAGTCAACGGTCATAAATCCGAATGTCGGATCGACATCTGTGTTCACAACCGTAATATCCAGGTTATATTTTTCGGCAATGGGCTCCCAAAAATGCACACCCGACCCTCCCATTGGATCCACACCGATCCTGACGCCCTGTTTTTGAATGATTTCCATATCGATCACCTCTGAAAGTGCGTCAACGAACGGTGCAATGAAATTCTGCATATGAATGGTGCGGGCATGACGGGACTTCTCGTAGGGCATCCTTCGAATATCGGATTCATTGGAATTCATGAGCTGGTTTGCCCGGCTCTGGACCCAACCCGTAACATCCACGTCTGCGGGACCGCCCTGGGGAGGGTTATATTTAAATCCACCGTCCTGAGGCGGATTGTGAGACGGTGTGATTACCACGCCGTCGGCCCATCCTTTTGTTTTTCCTTTGTTGTATTCCAGAATGAGAAAAGAAATGACCGGCGTCGGGGTGTATTCGTCTTTGTCATGGATAATAACATTAACGTTGTTGGCAGAAAAAACTTCCAGCGATGTCCTGAATGCCGCCTCGGAAAGTGCATGGGTATCAAAACCCAGGTATAGAGGACCGTTAATTCCCCTGGATGACCGATATTCGCAGATAGCCTGTGCGGTTGAAGCGATATGCATTTCGTTAAACGTGCCGTTAAAGGCGCAACCTCTGTGGCCGGAAGTCCCAAATGATACCGGACCGGATGGTTCCAGGGTATAGTAAGATGCAACCAGCCTGGGAATGTTCACCAGCATGGACTTTGGAGCCGGGTTTCCGGCCAATGGATGTCGTTTCATTGGAATTTCCCTTTCATTTTACAGATCCGCGGCGGCGAGCAAACCCATGGTAAGTGTTCACGGGAAAGCACACTCCGTGAAGAGGTACATCCCATCAATCTCGTGTCAGTTGCCGGTATTTGATCCTGTGAGGGCGGTCGGCTTCAGTACCCAGACGCTTTTTTCGGTCCGCCTCATATTCCGAATAATTCCCCTCGAACCATACCGTCCGACTGTCTCCCTCAAAGGCCAGGATATGCGTGGCAATTCGGTCTAAAAACCAGCGGTCGTGGCTGATTAACACCGCGCACCCTGCGAAATTTTCCAGAGCCTCTTCCAAAGCCCGAAGGGTATTCACGTCAAGATCGTTGGTGGGTTCGTCAAGGAGAATGACGTTGGCTCCCTGTTTGAGCATGCAGGCCAGATGCACACGGTTGCGTTCGCCGCCCGAGAGCATGCCGACCTTTTTTTGCTGGTCGGGCCCGGTAAAATTGAATCGGGCTACGTAGGCTCTCGATTTGATGGACATGCTACCGAGTTCGATCATATCTTCTTTGTTTGAAATCACTTCCCAAAGGGTTTTTTGGGGATCAAGACTTTCACGGTTCTGGTCCACATAAGCCAATTGAACGGTTTGGCCGATACGAAAGCGGCCCGAATCCGGTGTTTCCTGGCCTGTTATCATCTTGAACAGAGTGGTCTTTCCGGCACCATTGGGTCCCACGACGCCGATAATGCCGCCCGGCGGCAAAAAGAAGGACATGTTCTCTATCAGAAGCCGGTCGTCGTATCCCTTGGATACATTTTCGGCTTCAATTACCAGATTGCCCAGACGCGGCCCAGGCGGTATGTAAATTTCAAGATCTCCGGCTCGCGACGTGCTTTCACGGTCCAGCAATTTTTCATACGCATTGATTCGAGCTTTGGATTTAACCTGACGGGCTTTGGGGGTCATTTTGATCCATTCCAGTTCTCTCTGAAGGGTTTTTTGACGATGGCTTTCGGCCTTTTCCTCTTGTCTGAGACGTTCCTTTTTTTGTTCGAGCCAAGAGGAGTAATTGCCCTTCCATGGAATACCGTGACCCCGATCGAGCTCCAGAATCCAACCGGCAACGTTATCGAGAAAATACCGGTCATGGGTCACTGCGATGACGGTTCCCGGGTACTGATGAAGATGATGCTCAAGCCAGGCCACGGTTTCGGCATCCAGATGATTGGTAGGTTCGTCTAAAAGCAAAATGTCCGGTTTGCGGAGCAAGAGCCGGCAAAGCGCCACCCGGCGTTTTTCACCGCCGGACAGTACGCTTACCAATGTATTTCCCGGGGGACAGCGCAGAGCGTCCATGGCCATTTCAAGACGGGCGTCCAGATCCCATGCATCCGCTGCATCCAATTTTTCCTGGACCTCTCCTTGTCGCTCGATCAGACGGACCATCTCTTCATCGGACATGAGCTCGGCGAATTTTTCGTTGATGCGGTTGAATTCATTCATAAGTTCAACGGTTGACTGAACCGCTTCCTCCACGGTCTCTTTGACGGTTTTGGTGTCATCAAGAACAGGTTCCTGTTCCATATGCCCGACGGTGTATCCCGGGGATAGAATCAACTCCCCGTTAAATTCCGCGTCCTTGCCCGCCATGATGCGCAAAAGAGAGCTTTTCCCCGAGCCGTTAAGGCCCAAAACGCCGATTTTTGCCCCGTAGAAATACGATAATGATATATCTTTAAGAACTGGTTTTTTATCATAATACTTGCTCACCCGGATCATGGAGCATATAATTTTATTTGGCTGATCACCCATAATGTGTCCTTTTCATGAAAAAGTGGCGGTTGACATCCTGTCTCCACTTCGGCTAGAATATTTTCTTGGTATATGCACCCGAATATGCCTAAATACTGCAGCGAAACACGGCTCAAACATAAGATTACTATATTTTTCATAAATATGTTTTTAATGCAAGCCTATTGAATGTGATGGAATTTATGAGTGATTTATTTGATTTTACCAGCAAACGATTTATGTGGGTTGCTTCTATATGTATTGGTTTTGTTTATTTTTATCTTCCCGATTTATCAACCGCATACACCCTGGCAGATCGCTTGAGTTTTCAGCGCGCCATTATCGATTACCGCTCACGATTGAATCCGAATTATAAAAAGGTCAGGCGTAAACAGACAAAATACATTGTTGTCCACACCTCCGAACTGGGACGAAAGATGACGCTAAGGGTTGTTTCCAAGGGAAAACGGTTACGCAATGGCCGAAAAACCGATGGCGGTCATATCCATTATGTGATAGCTCGAAACGGCCGAACCTATCGTATTTTGGACAAGGAATACGTGGCTGACCATGCCGGTCTCAGCATGTGGAACGGGGAGACGGATATCAGCAAAATCTCCATCGGAATTGAATTGGTGGGGTATCATTACGCACCCATCACTGACAGTCAATATCGTTCCATAGGACTCTTGATTGACATTTTACAAAGGATATACGGCCTGAATGATCGGGCAGTGTTGACCCACAGCCAGGTTGCCTATGGAAAACCAAACCGGTGGTTCAGAAAAAATCAACGGGGACGAAAACGTTGTGCACGAAATTTTATTCGCGAAAAAGCAGGATTGGGTTCCACCTGGACCTATGATCCTGATGTGCGCTCCGGCCGACTTTTGGCAGATCTTCAACTATCTAAAATATTCTACGGTCGGCGGGAGTATTATGCCAAACCTGATGACGAGAACATCATTACCAAGATTAACACCGCATGGTCAATTGCCGGAGAAGATTACGACAGTCAGGCAACGGTCTATAAATTTCCAAACGGTCGGATTTACACCGGTGATCAAATTTCAGATAAAATAGGCTGGGATCGTATCCCCGAAAGAACCGTCGTCCTGCTGAATCAGGAGAACGGTATTTCTTTGATAAAAAGCGATGATCCCATAAAAACCATCTCGGACAGGCTCACGGCATGGTCCTTTGCCGGAAAAGCATATAATCTTAAATCGACCATTTATTTTATGCCTTCAGGACGAATTGAAGTCGGTTCAATGATATCGGACTGGGATGATTTGCCTGCCAAAACAAAGCTCATTGTCGGTTACCGGGGTCCTTATAAGATTGACAATGGTCGATCCGCCTATCAAATTGCCGGCAAGAAATACAAAGATCGAAAAACAATATATTATCTGCCACCCCAAAAATTGATGGCTGGCGATAAAATAAACGACTTTAAAGGACTCCCAAAAGGCACCCTGATTTTTCTTCCCAACACCTCATAATCAAAAGAAATCAAGGTCTGCTGCTGACTTTAACGCCTGTTTAGGAAGGATTGTCATGAAACCAGCTCTGATCGTCGTCGATATGCTTAAGGATACGTTTAAGAAACATCCGGATGCCTTTATTACAAAAGAAGCCCTGAAGTTCATCCCAACCATTAACCGTCTTTCTTCCATGTTCAGAGACAAGGGATTTCCCGTAATATTTTCTTGTGATTCGTTTTTACAAGGTGATTTTATTTTTCAAGGTAAAATGAAACCGCATTCTATCAGGGGAACGGATGGCGCTAATATTATTGATGAATTGGAACAGGAAAAAAGCGATATTGTTTCACAGAAACGCAGGTTCAGTGCATTCTATAAAACAGATCTGGACCAAACCCTAAGAACCTTGGGCTGTGACACCGTTACGGTAACTGGGATAGCGACCCATATTTGTGTTTTAACCACGGTATTGGATGCAGTTGCTTTGGATTTTAACGCCATTCTTTTACAAGATTGTTGTGCTGCACACAAACCTGAATACCATGCCGGAATAATTCAAATGTACCAAAGCAGTCCCCTTTACCCTTTGATAAGGGTTATATCCTCTGAAGAGTTCATTGATGAACATTTTAATCCATGAACTCAAACGGATCGGCCATAAAAATGATGGAAAAATGTAATACTGACCCAAGTGACACCCAGTGAACTTTTTGACATATTGGATCTAAAAAAAAATGGCGTGCTTTCAAGACTGGAGCTCCATAAAGCAGCCCGGCAATTGGGATGGCACTGGAGGGAAGCCCCCATTTTCGCGGTTCTTGATCTTTTTACAGTTAAAAAACCAATGTCCAGGGATCGCTTCATTGCTTATGTGAATCAAATTATAGAAGATCCCTACGGACCCTATGGCAAAGTGCTTCTTAATTTCCACCCTCTTTTATCCTCGATACCATGGAAAGGAACTGCGATTTCAGAAGAAAAAACATTCGGTGTCCATAAAATGAGGAACAAACCGTATAAGGCGGTATCAAATGACAAAACCTGTAATGACATGACGAACCTGTTGAAACATACGGACAACATCGGCGTTGCGAATACCTATCAGAAAATTATTGAGAGTATGAATATAAAGCCGCTTGAAATATCCGGTGATGATGCAGCACTGTTGATCATCGATCCCCAGCGATCCTTCACAAAAGGAGTTTGGATGCAATCAGTCGGTCATGAAGCCGAACGCGAGGTTAAGCCGATTCGATTTGCCTTTGAAAAATGTGTGCAATTTTTAAAAGAGCACTTAGGTCTTGTTGAAACGATGTTTACCCGATGTCCGTTTCCACCGGACAGCTATGATTGGGACGATGCATTTTCTGGAATAATCGATACCAGACAACTCTACTTCATTAAGCCGGGAAACAGTGTATTGTTCCCAAACACAAACGGTTTTCGTGAGTGGGTTAGAACCTTTATGGATGATGGAAAGAAAACATTGGTGATGGCCGGATGCACGTTGAACAGCTGTATCCGAAAATCTTCCATTGATACACATCAATATTTTAAAGCAGGTATGCTTCAAATTGTCGTGGATTTAAGCTTGTCCGGAGCACGTACCCGCAGCTACATGCAATCTTCACTGTATGACGACTTGTCTGCGGTTGAATCCGCCGTTCGTGAAATGACAGATGAAGGGGTGAGGGTGGCACAGTGCGTAAGATGGATATAGCCTCAATTGATCGTAAACAAAAGAAGGAGAGTTTCATGCTTAAAAAAATTATTTCAGGCGGACAATCCGAAGCAGATCAAGCAGCGCTTGACATTGCAATAAAGCTGGGAATTCCCCATGGTGGATGGATACCAAAAGGCCGGACTACTGAAACCGGCACATTGCCCGAACGATTCAAACTCAAGGAGATGTCATCTGATCATGATGCCGAATGCATTCGGCAGAATGTCAAAGACGCAACAGGAACCCTTATTATTTCGTATGGCAGACTGACCGGAGATTTGGAATCTGCCAGAAAGGCGACCTTGAGATATGGCCGACAGATGCTCAGTGTTGATCTTGATCAAATGGATGACATCAAAGCAGCTTTACTGCTTAATGATTGGATTCAACTGTACCGAATCGACGTGTTATTTGTGATCGGGCAAAACGGCCCTTATGCCAGACACCAGACGGAGAACATTATTGAGGGTGCGTTAACGATGGGAACTGTATAAGATATTTATTTAATTGCATTGACCAAGATATAAGTCGACACCATCACGTTGTGCAATATGGAATGGTGAGCACAGAATTTTTGAACGTGAGATATTCATTGCGAACGATACACGAGATATGAAAACGATATATGAAAAACGATTTCACTTTGATGAACGAAACCGCTTCGCTGTAGCTTTCTGACTTGATAGGCTTCAGCCCTTCCCGATCGTCCTCATTTTATCGACCTGCCTCATAGAATATTTCCTGTTGCTTTGATCATGTAATATACCTCCAAGTTTTTAACCCAAAAACAAAGGAGGTATGACATGACACAATTACGCCAAAAAATGATCAGGGCAATGGAACTTAGAAACCTTTCTTCTCACACCCGGCGAGCGTATCTTAGAGCTGTTTCAGGGATCGCCAAGTTTTATAAACAATCCCCGGATAAGATGACCCCGGAAAAAATCGAGGATTATCTTCTCTATCTCAAACACGACAAGGGCATTGCCCCCAACAGCTGCTACAGCGTTCTTACCGGGCTTCGTTTTTTTTACAAAACGTCGTCGAAAATGAGATGCGTGTCACCTACAGCGTCACGAGAAACCCGAGAAGACTTCCCGAAGTCCTTACCATGGAAGATGTGTGGAAGACCATCTGTTCCACGAACAATCTCAAGCACCGCCTTATTCTGATGACCACCTATTCGGCAGGACTCAGGGTCAGTGAAACCATGAACCTGAAGCTGGAACACATCAACAGTAAAAGGATGTTGATCAAAGTCAAAGGCAAAGGTCAAAAAGATCGCTATACCCCGCTTTCTAAAAGACTCCTTATCGAACTCAGATCCTATTACGGAAA
>JAFDCA010000291.1 GCA_019313025.1 Deltaproteobacteria bacterium | reverse complement strand
TGGAAGGCATTCAGAAGTATTTGAAAATACTGGATAGCGTTAAAGCTTCACTGCGTGCCCCGTCTTTGCGGGAATGACATCAAAAGAGGCATTAAGACTTTTTAGGAGACCATCAAATTTGGACGTTCGATGTTCGTTTTTAAAGAGCCCTGTACTGCGGTTGAAAAGGAGGCCTCACATGACAATAGCGCCCTGGGCATTTCTGCCCTTCATTAACAGTGCCTTGAACGGCATGGTGGGTATTGCCGAGGTGTTGGGTGATGAGCGTGTCAACCGGCGCCCTGATTTACCCGACACCAATTCGCCTTACGCCATTCTGACACACTATCACACCCAGGGTGACGTACTGCTGCATTGCAACACGGAATTGGCACAGCACCATGGCCAGATGGAGCTGACCCGCGATATCCTGCTGGCCCAGTAATATCGATAGAACTGGAATTGTGGAATGATGGGTTTAAAGAAAACGGAATTCAAAGCGTATATTTTTGCATTTATTTTCTTGTTCTGATTGAGTATTGTGTGTGCAAAAGTAGAAAACAGCTGCCTGATGAGTATCATCAAAGAATGTATATTCAACATTTTTTATAGAACAGAACTTTTTCCGCTTCTCATACCCAGTCTTCCAATATTCCACTATTCCATCATTCCATTTGGCATACAAAAGAATATGGCCAAAAAAATCATTACAATTCCAATAAGTTGTATAAACTCCGGGATGCTAATGATTCAGGCAATAGCGAAAGTCACAAAATGGCGCTCCCTCCATGATGGTCTGAGTCCGTGTTAGAGAAACATCCGGATTAAATCCTTCGATCAGGGCAAAATCACGCGCACAAGAAAATATGGTTCCGATATTTCGGATCCCCAGGCTGTCGTAGAGCTCGGCATAACGGCAGCGGGTCACATTGAAAGACAAGACATCTTCGGATTCCTCGATCACCTCGATTTCCAGCGCATGGTCACGGGTCCAATATTGTAAAGTCTCGGAAAAATGCTGCAGGGAGTTGTTCCCCATTTGTTTGCTGAGATCTGCGCCCTGATTCCGGGCAATCTTGACAATGGTAGCTTGCACCACCGACAGCACCTGGTCGCGCTCGAACGAATCACCCAACGCTTCGATCACAGGTGATAGAATGCGGGCTTCGACTTCACGCCGGGTCAACACGCCGATTTTCGCATTCAAATCGTCTATGGGCAGTGCTTTTTTAGAAAAACCCTGGTTTTTTATATCGTTTTTACCGGTCATCAAATATCCCCTTTCTAAGTTCAGCGTCCACGGATCATGACTTTATAGCAGCCCAATTTCGATTGCAAGGCTAATCCCTGACCCGGCAGGATAACATCAAAGGTCACTTTAACTTTGAACCGTCAAAGATGAACCGTGCAGCCTAGGATATTATTTTTTTAATAGTTTACAATTATTATCCAATTGTTCTATAAATATAAATGATTGAAATCTCAAAAACCTAACCCGGATAACCGAAATAACAAATTGCAAGCACCAAATTACAATACCCAAGTCTCAAATAAGATTTGATCGTATCCCATGGGTAATTCTACTATCTCAGTAAATACTTATCAGCGGATCTGGAAGGAAATGTAAATATGAGTGAATTCGGAGACAAATTAATCAGCTTGAGGACGGCGCGCGGTTTAACGGCCAAAGAAGTTTGCAAACAGGTCCATATCCCTCAATCCAGATTGAATGAACTGGAGTGGGGTGTTCGAATACCCACATCCGGTCAAATCAAGAGTCTTGAAAATTTTTTCGAGGTCGACTCGAAAGTGCTGGCCGATCTGGCAAAATTATCGGAAAACATCTGATCACAACCCATATGAAGCTCATTATATCAACCGTCTTTTTTTGTGTCCTTATGGCTGTGGTCTCAGCCGGTGCGGATCAGCAACCCCGGGATACCGGTTCCAACCCGGATACCGTCTGGCAAAAACTTTCTGACGGCTTGGAGCTGGGTTTTTTTCACTCACCGCATCCTTCTGAAACGGGTGATTCGATGATTCGGGTCCTGAGAATTGAACCGGCCCGCTACAAACTGAGATTGCTCAACGCCTCGGCTTCTGAAAATGGACGGCCGCTGTCTGCAAAAGAATGGTGTCGCCAAAATGGCTTGGTGGCCGCCATTAACGCATCCATGTACCAAGCTGATTTAAAAGCCAGCGTTTCACTGATGCGCACCAAAAGCCACATCAACAATCCAAGACTGTCCAAAGATATGGCGATTCTGGCCTTTGACAGGCACAGCCCCAACGTTCCGCTGGTAAAAATCATCGACCGCCAATGCGAGGATTTCAAAACCTGGGGGAAAAAATACAAAACTCTGATCCAGAGTATTCGCATGATTTCCTGCAAAGGAAAAAACGTGTGGGTCCAGCAGACCCAAAAGTGGAGCACGGCGGCAATCGCCGTCGATCACCTTGGACGCGTGTTGTTTATCCATGTCGGCTCATTCTACAGCACCCATGATTTGATCAATATCCTCAAAAAACTTCCTCTCAACATCGACCGAGCGATGTATGTGGAAGGCGGACCTCCGGCACAATTATACATCAACATCGGCACCCATGAGCATGAGTTCGTCGGCAACTACAAAATAGATATTGAGGAAAATATGAATGCTCTTTTTTCCCGCCCGATTCCGAATGTGGTGGGGATATCTTTAAGAAAGGACTAGAAAATGACTAAGTGGCGCATGTTTGTTTTGGTTGCCATCCTTTTAGCTGTCCAGTTGGGGTGTGCGGGCAGCATGAAAGGTGTCGTTAGGCGGGATGCGAAAAGAATAGAGCTCACTTACACGGATTCGAGACTCGGCAAAGCCAGCCTGCAAACTGTGCTATCGGGCGGGGAGCGCTTTGAAGGCAAAATAGTCAGGATCGGAGCAGCGGATGTCCAATCCGATACAGCCGGCTCCGCTAGTGAGTCAACCGCGTTTGAAGAGGTACAATTATTTGACGGCAACGCAGAAGCCACACTATCCGGTAACAAAGGCAACATTATGAAGTGCCGGTTTAATCTGGCAGATTCTATCATCGGGCTCTCCGGCGGTGGTTTCGGAATATGTCAGGTCAGCGACGGTCGTGTAATTGATATTTTCTTTTAGCAAAAATTTAAAGAAGTGGCTCGATCAGACCAGGAAGTTTGTGGAAACCTTGCCGACGAAGTAAGCTTTACCCCCTCCCAGACAATCATGCTTGGCAACGAATATTGTGATTTTCATTATAGACTCAACAAATAGCTCAAAGCTAAATTTAAATACCTTCGCAAAATTCTAATTCACAACGGG
>JAFDCA010000290.1 GCA_019313025.1 Deltaproteobacteria bacterium | reverse complement strand
TCGCTTCCGGATTTTTACAAATGTTTAAAAACCGCAGCCATCACCAGCGCAATTATCATGATGATCGTCTCCTTTTCGCAACTCTATGTCTGGGTACTGGCCCTTGAGCGCATTCCGGAGAAAATCGCAGCGGGTTTGATTGCCCTGGGCCTTGGGCCCACCGGCACGATGCTGCTCGTTGTCCTGGTGGTGTTGATTGTGGGAACCGTTCTTGATGTTACTCCCGGAATTCTGCTGTTGACGCCGGTATTTTTACCGGCCGCCGCCACGTTGGGGGTTTCGCCGATCCAATTTGGCGTCACGCTGGTGGCCGCTCTGGCGGTGGGTGCATGTACGCCACCGGTAGGCAATTGTCTTAACGTGTGTGCAGCCGTAACCGGCATGCGCATCGGCACCATTTTCCGCGGTGCGGTTCCCTGGCTCATCGGCAATGTTGTCATACTGGTGCTTATTACCCTGTTTCCGCAGCTGGTCTTATGGCTGCCCGATTTGATCATGGGGCCGCAGTAGAATACCAACGGGTTGTCAGGATAACGCATGTTGTTTTTTCTTGTGATTTATGCTGACATTACCTTCAAATGGCGTGCAGATCATTATTAAGTAACTTCTGCATTCGAAACGAGATAACATGGAGATTACAGAAAAAATAAAGCAAAAAACGGTTGTCAACCAGGCCATGGAAAAGATCAAAGCGCTGATTGCCTCAGGGGAATATAAGGTAGGCGATCGTTTGCCCACCGAGCAGCAGTTGGCCGACATGTTCGGTATTGGGCGTACATCGATTCGGGAAGCGATCAAGGTTTTTCATCACCTGGGGGTTCTTGAATCCAAAGTGGCCAAGGGAACGTTTGTGTGCGATCGTTCCAAAATCTCAACTGAAGCCCTAACCTGGGCAATTATGTTGGGTGAAAGTGAGTTTTTTGATCTATTGGAAATGCGCTTGGTCATGGAGCAGCAGGGATTTTTCTATCTAGTGGAAGGTTACCAGAGGGATCCTGCTATCATTCAACCCACGCTCGATCGTTTAGAAGCCGAGATTGAAAATATGCGTCAGGCCATCGACCGCAATTCGGATGCGGACCGCATCGATGCCGATTACCGGTTTCACGGTATCATTATCGAAGCCTGTGGCAACCGTCTTTTTGACGAATTATACAACATCCTGCGGGCGTTTTTATATGAAGAGATCCGTCGGACGCGTACAGCCGCTGATGGATTCGCTTCGGTTCCGGAGGCTCACCAAAAATTGATTGATATCATCAAAAGCGGTGACATCTCCGCTGCGCTCATAACGTTGCGGAGTCACATCAAGGATATTAAATCTCTTATGGAGCGCAGCTATCGAAATATACGTGGCGAACATAAGAATCTGCAGACCTCAAATTTGTCATTCAGCTGAAGTCCACCAGCACGATATCAATTAAAAGAAACCGACGCATCGGTCCAGATCCCATTTTGCCTGTGTGAATAGACCGCCGCTACAACGAATTTTACCCCGCGCCCCCCGCCATTTCCACTTTGAGGCGTTTGGTTTTGTTCGGTTTCACAATCTCTTTCTATCGCTTTGAAGCGTTTTTGTAGGTTTGGGATTAGAAAATTAAAAAAACCGCAATAATTCAATATTCATAAGCAAATTCGTTCTTGACAAATATTCTGATAATTGTATTATACGACAATATCATTTACACGGATTTTTTGCCACACCCGGTTTAATCTGAAGTGGGATCTGCACGAACGATAGGTCATCATCGACTCTTCAAAGGAAATAGTTGATCGAAGGTGTTGGGATCATCGGTCTGGGTAATATGGGCATGGGAATGGCGAAAGAATACGGTATGCCCATGTTCAGCACCGGTTCGGCATATGAATTGTTCCAGGCCGGAAAATCGCTTCATCCGGACGAAGATAACCGGACCGTTATTAAAATTTTAGAGAACATCGCAGGGGTTGAGGTAAAAAGGTCTGATTCGAAATATTGATACAGCAAGAAGCAACCATTGAATGCGATTAAATATGGATTTTGAAGGAGGATGCGAATGAAAAAAATCGGATTGGTGGGTCTTGGCGATATGGGTATCGGAATGGCCAAGAACATATTAGGGCACGGTTTTGAACTGACAGGCTATGATTTGCGCGAGGAACGCCGGCAGGCGTTGGCCGAGCTAGGCGGAAAACCGGCTGAAGGGGTCCGGGAGGTTGCCGAAAATTCGGATGCGGTTTTTATCATGGTCTTAAATGGACCGCAGGTTAAAGATGTCGTCCTTGGCGAGTATGGATTTCTGGATGGATTAAAACCGGGTTCCATCATCATTGTTTCAGCCACCATCCATCCATCGGAAATTCGAGCAATAGAACCCCCTGTTGTAGAAAAAGGGTTCCACCTGATTGACACCCCTGTAAGCGGCGGCAAATCAGGTGCCGACAATGGGACCCTCACGCTGATGGCGGCAGGAAAAAAAGCAGTCATTGCGGATGTCAAAGAGGTTCTGGAAGCTGTTGGCCAAAAGATTTTTCACGTTGGCGAAGAGATCGGTATGGGTCAGACGGTCAAGGCTGCGCTTCAGGCCCTCATCGGGGCGAGTTTCACCGCCATCTTCGAATCCCTCGTGCTCGGTGTGAAAGCCGGCGTAAAAGCCGAGACCCTCTATGAGGTATTCGGCTCCAGCGGCGTCGGAAGTCCGCTGTTCAAAAATGCGGCCAAACTGATAATCGAGCGTAAATTCAAGGGGACCGGAAGCCATATCGGAACCATGTACAAAGATCTCGGAATCACCATGGCGATGGCCAAAGAAAATGGCGTGGCGATGTTCACCGCCAGCGCCGCATTCGAATTATTCCAGGCCGGGATATCGATGTTTCCGGATGAAGACAACTGGTCGATCGTAAAGTTATTGGAACAGATCGCAGGAACGGAAGTCAAAAAACAGTAATGGAGGCTTAAAAGATGAAACTTGGTGTCATTACGGACGGTATCAGCAGGGACCTTGAGCATGCATTGACGGTCATGAAGGAAACGGGACTGGCGTATGCTGAACTCCAATTTGTGTGGGATAAAGAAATCGGCGATCAAACACCGGAAGAAATCCAAAAGATTAAAGCCTTAATCACCCAATATGAGGTCAAGGTACCGTGTATCACCCGTCATAATTTTGTCGGACTTCCGGTGATGACCACCACACCGGAAGATGAGGCATATCAAAAACACTTTGAAGGACTGAAGCGCTGTATTCATATCGCCAAAGAGCTGGGGGCCGAGCTCGTGAGGGTTATGAGCTGCAGGAAAGAGATGATCATTTTCGGCTATAACGGTGCCGACCAGTGGGTCGCCAGTACCGGAGCCTGGGATAAGCTGTTGAAGCTCATGGAGGCACCGGTCCAATTGGCGGAAGACGAAGGGATCACTTTGGCCGTCGAAACCGGCAATAATGCGATGATCACCTCGGCATATCTGGCCAGAAAATTGATCGATGATTTAGGCACGAAACATCTCAAGGTCATCTGGGATATTCCGAATACCCTCTACTGTACAGACATTCCATATCCCGATGGTTATCAAGAAATCAGGGACCATATCGGTCATATCCATATCAAAGACTGCAAAGCCGATATCGCCAGGGCGACGGTACGGTTCTGTCCCCTGGGTGAGGGTGATATGGCGCCGTACCTTGAAGACATCGCAGCGGAGCTAAAGAAAGACAACTATCAGGGGGTCGTTTCATTGGAGAGTGTCTATCGACCCGATGGCGGCACCTTTGAAGACGGATATCGGGAATGCCTGCCGGAATTTAAACGACTGTATGGAGGTTAATATCCATAGACCGGTTGAAGGCTGGATCTGGATTCGAAGAAGCAACCGGTCGATTCAACGAAAGTTTAACACGTACTTTAAATCTAAGCAACTAGCAGGAGGCACATATAATGGAAACAAAGAAATGGCTGACAACGGAATATCCGGAGATCATATTTGAAGACAATACCGTGGGTCGCATAAAGAAAGCGGTCTGGGATGCCTCGGAAGAAGAAATCGACGCGATTTTAAAGGAATATGAGATGCCGTCGCCCAGCGAACTTGGTAAAGCCGGATGCTATATTCAAAATACACCGCGGGTTCAGTGTATTGAGAAAAGGAAGAAAAACGATATTCTGTTTCTCCCCATCGGCTGTACGGAAAACCATGGGATACATGCCAACTCAGGCCTGGATACGTTCATGGTTACCCAGATTCTTGAGGGGGTCAGACGGTACACGGCCAAACAGGGATGTGAGGTCAATCTGGCCTTTACACCCTTGAACTACGGCGGGCACCCTTATCATCACATGGGAATGCCCGGAACGGTAATTATCCCCCAGGAGACGGTTCAAGAAATGTTGATCTATACCCTGCTGGGCCTGTGGAACGACGGGTACCGCAAGATGATCCTGGTGAACAATCATGGTCATCTCTGGATGCTGGAATCGGCCATTCAGGAATTTATGAAACGATTTCAATTACCGGCGTTGGTCCAGGTGCTGGATTGGCATCGGGCGGTCAGAGAGTTTTTCATGCCCGTGGGAAGAGACGACAGTCTCGAGACCAATTTCATTCATGCGGATGAAAGCGAAACGGCAGTGGGACTTTTGCTATTTAATGAGATGCTGGATATGCGTGTGGTTCAAGATGCGGAAGGGGAAGCATTTTTGCCGGAAGGACATTTTGATCTTTCAGTAGATCCCTACCGCAGGCCCCATCGATGGTCCGAGGGCGAAGGTCATTTCACCATCGAACGGTTTGCGACGCCGGAGGGTGTCGTGGGGGCGCCCAGTAAAGCCACCGCCAGAAAGGCCAAGCGCCCCATTGCTGCGATTTTAAAGTATTTAACATTGCTGAATGATCAGATTCTGGAAACGTTTCCTCCGGGAACAGTCCCCCCGCCGGACAAAGTCTCTCTCAGGGATCCCAAGGAATTGGAGCCGTTTCTGAGGGAGCCGTTTAGCGAAGGATGGAAATCGGTGTATGAATTGCCCCATGTCGGGCCTTTTTCCAAAGGCTAAGCATCGCGTCTATGAAGGCCAACCCGTTTACCAAACAGGGTGGCCGAACTCTTTGTTAAGAAGAATGGCCGATTTTAAATAAAGAAGGGGCCCGAAGATGAAGGCAAAAATGGCGTTTTTACACGGTCCACGGGATTTGAGGATCGAACATGTCGACATTCCAAAACTGAAACCCGACCAGGTATTGGTAAAAGTCGGCGCCTGCGGGATATGCGGATCCGATGTGGAGTGCTTTGAAGGGCTCTCAAAAGAAGGGCGCTACGATTTAGGCCCTTACACCCCCGGCCATGAGTGGGGGGGCGAAGTGGTTGAAATCGGAAGCCAGGTCCGAACGCTGAAACCCGGATACAAAGTGACCGGGGATTGTGTCATGCATTGCGGGGTCTGCCGGAATTGTCGAGAAGGATTAATGCCGTCGGCCTGTTTGAATATGCGGGAAGGCGGATTTCGGCCCGATTCTCCCGGTGGAATGGGAGAGTACATGGTCATCGAGGAACC
>JAFDCA010000289.1 GCA_019313025.1 Deltaproteobacteria bacterium | reverse complement strand
CCCACGGAAATTTATGATAAACCCGGAAAGAGTGCTATGGGAATGGATCTGGTTCCCGTTTATGAAGACGAACTGGCCGGAAGCACCTCTCCTGGAAGCAAAAACAAAACGGATAGAAAGATTGCCTATTGGCGCGCTCCCATGAACCCTACGGAAATATATGACAAGCCGGGTAAGAGCGCTATGGGAATGGATCTAATCCCCGTTTATGAGGATGAGCTTGTGGGTGGCGTAGAAGTGAAGGTTGACCCGGTAATCCAGCAGAACATGGGAATACGGACCGATGTTGTCGAGAAAGCTTTGCTGAGCCATACGATCCGGACCTACGGTCACATCACCTATGATGAAACCCGCACTGCCGAGGTGAGTCCGAAAATCAGCGGCTGGATCGAAGAAATTCATATCGATTTTACCGGAAAGTTTGTCCGAAAAGGGGAGCCGCTGTTTGAGCTTTACTCTCCAGAGCTTTTTGCCGCCCAGCAAGAATATCTGGTCACCTTTCGAAATTTAGATCGAATGTCGGGAGGGGTAAATAAAAATCTTTTAGAATCCGCCCGGCAGCGGCTCCGATTCTTTGATATTGCCGAAAGCGAAATTCTCGAGATTGAGCGATCCGGCAAAATCAGAAAGAACATTACGATCCGCTCTCCCTTTGGTGGGGTTATCATTTTAAAAAATGCTGTGGAGGGAGGCTACGTCAAGGAAGGCATAACGGTCTATCGTGTGGCCGATCTTTCGAAGGTTTGGGTGGAGGTCCATATCTTTGAATATGAATTGCCCTGGGTGTCGGAAGGCCAGCCGGCGGTCATGACGCTTCCCTATCTTCCCGGCAGAAAATTTTACGGGAAGGTCTCCTATGTTTACCCTTACCTGCAGCGAAAGACTCGAGATGTTGTGGTACGGCTTGAAGTTCAAAATCCGGAGCTTGCCCTGAAGCCAGACATGTATGCCGATATTGAGATCAAGCACACTGCGGGGGAAGGGATCATCATTCCGTCTGAGGCAGTCATCCGATCCGGAGAGCGAAACATCGTTTTTGTCGTACGGAGAGAAAACAAATTTGCACCGCGAGACGTAACATTGGGGCTTTCATTGGACGACCAAAAGATCCAGGTGTTGTCCGGCCTTGCACCGGGAGAGACGATTGTCACCTCCGGTCAATTTCTACTCGATTCAGAATCCAAGCTAAAAGAAGCGGTCCAGAAGATGATGGAGGTCAAGCGGGCAAAACTGAAAGAAATGGAACCTGAAGAAAAAGAGGTTATCGAAGATGTCGAAATAGAGGAAGACTTCTTCAAAGACCTTGAGGAGCAGGAAAAGGAGCCGGATGAAGATTTCTTCAAGGATTTTGAAAAAAAGTCCTGACAAGGTACATCGGAATAACTGAAATAGTGGGTATAGGAATGAAGCGATGATTGCAAAGGTAATAGAGTGGTCGATACAAAACAAGTTTATGGTGATTCTGGGGATGATATTTTTAACCCTTGCTGGAATCCTTGCAATGACGAATACTCCGGTTGATGCCATCCCTGATCTCTCCGATGTTCAGGTCATCATTTTTACCGAATATCCGGGGCAGGCGCCCCAGGTGGTGGAAGATCAGGTGACCTATCCTATGACGACCGCCATGCTGTCCGTTCCGTTTGCCAAGGTTGTACGGGGATATTCATTCTTCGGGTTTTCGTTTGCCTACATCATTTTCGAAGACGGCACCGACCTGTATTGGGCACGATCCAGGGTGCTAGAATATTTGAACTTTGTGGCTGGACGGTTGCCCCCTGGAGTAACACCGACCTTGGGCCCTGATGCCACCGGGGTCGGCTGGGTTTATGAATATATTTTGGTTGATACAACCGGAAAGTATGATCTTCAGCAGCTTCGAAGTCTTCAAGACTGGTATCTTCGATATGAGCTTGCTGCGGTGCCTGGGGTTGCAGAAGTTGCCAGCATCGGCGGCTTTGTCAAACAATATCAAGTGGAAGTGGACCCCAACAAATTGTTGGCTTACGATATCCCAATAGAGAAAGTGAAAATGGCGATCCAGCGGTCAAACAATGATGTGGGCGGCCGATTGATCGAGATGGGTGAAACCGAATTTATGGTTCGGGGCCTTGGTTATATCCGCTCGCTGTCGGATCTTGGAAAGATTGCCATTGCCGTCGATCCAAAGGGAACGCCTGTTTTGCTGGAGAACATTGCCAACATTCATTTGGGACCGGAGTTGCGAAGGGGAATTTTGGATTGGAAAGGGGAAGGGGAGGCAGCAGGCGGCATTGTTGTCATGCGTTATGGAGAAAATGCGCTCGAGGTGATTCAGAATGTTAAAAAGAAACTCAAAGCACTTGAAAAGGGGTTGCCGGAAGGCGTGACGATCCAGATGGGATATGATCGATCCAGACTGATCCAAAGAGCCATCCAGACACTGAAAAGAAAATTGATCGAGGAGATGACGGTCGTTGCGCTGATCTGTGTGATCTTTTTACTGCATCTACGGTCTGCGTTTGTGGCCATTTTTACCCTACCGATCGGGCTACTGATATCCCTTCTTGTAATGTATTTTCTTAAAATCAATGCCAACATCATGAGCCTGGGCGGTATTGCCATCGCAATTGGGGTAATGGTGGATGCCTCGGTGGTGTTGGTGGAAAACGCCCACAAACACTTGGAAAGAGATAGAGATAAAAAGCCCCATATCGAAATTATCACTGCCGCAGCAAAAGAGGTGGGACCGGCGCTTTTTTACAGCCTTTTAATTATTACCGTCTCGTTTCTTCCGGTCCTAAGCCTCCAGGAACAATCCGGACGTCTGTTTAAACCGCTTGCTTACACGTACACATTTGCGATCGCCGCTTCATCGCTGATTGCAGTAACCATTGTGCCGGCGCTGATGACCTTTTTTATCCGGGAAAAAACGCTTCATCCGGATACCGGTAAAAAACGCAGTTGGCTGATTTGGGTCAGCGCAGTTTGCGGTCCGCCCCTGCTGGTTGTTCTTGGAGGCCTAAGTGGGATGTCGCTTCCGGAGTGGGCGTTAATAGTATCCCTGGCGGCATCGGCGTTTGCCCTTATCTGCCTTGTACCCCAAAAAATTATGCCGGAAGTGCGAAACCCCATCAGCCGGTTTTTTATTTGGATTTATCGCCCCTTTATCAACAAGGTCCTTAAATGGCGGAAAACCACCATACTTCTGGCTTTGGTCATTTTGGGGATCTCACTTTACCCAGCTTCAAAGTTGGGCAGCGAATTTATGCCGCCTCTTAACGAAGGCGACCTTCTGTACATGCCCACAACTTTGCCGGGGATTTCAATTACCAAAGCAAAAGAACTCCTCCAACAAACGGATCGAATCATTCAACGGTTTCCAGAGGTCTATCATACCCTGGGCAAGATCGGCAGAGCTGAAACAGCCACCGATCCTGCGCCGCTTTCCATGATTGAAACGGTCATTATGCTGCGTCCTGAGGTTACCTATGAAAAAATATCGGTCAAACGCTTTTTTTCAGACTGGCCCGGCTGGTTGAAAAAACCGCTGACCTGGATTTGGCCAGAGAAGAAAAACAGAAAAATACTTCATGAGTGGCGGAAAAAGAAGGTCGGGCGATTTTTTTCGGGTTGGCCAGCCTGGTTAAAGAAACCGCTTGTCTGGTTGTGGCCCGAAGAACGATACATCACCTCGGATGAGCTGATCGAGGATTTGGATCAAGCCGTAAAGTTTCCGGGACTGACCAATGCATGGACGATGCCCATCAAAACGAGGATTGATATGCTGTCAACCGGTATCAAAACCCCTGTGGGGATCAAGCTGATGGGACCGGATTTAGCTGTACTGTCCGAGATTGGATCCCGAATTGAAGCAGTCGTCCGGGAGATTCCTGGAACCCTCTCGGCCTATTCTGAACGAGCCACCGGAGGTAATTATCTGGATTTCAAAATCCGGCGAGATGAGATTGCCCGGTACGGGCTGACCGTTGGCGATGTTCAGGATGTCATCATGACGGCTATCGGCGGCATGAACATAACATACACCCTTGAAGGTCTGGAACGCTACCCGGTGAATCTGCGATACAGCCGGGAGCTTCGTGATGATATCGATCAGCTCAAAAGGGTGCTGGTTTCCACTCCCACCGGTGCGCAGGTCCCGCTTATACAGCTTGCCGATCTCAGCATAAAGAAGGGGCCTCCAGGTATCAAAAGTGAGAATGCCCGTCGCTCTGCCTGGATTTATGTGGACCTCAAAGGCGTGGATGTAGGCACGTATGTCAAAAATGCCAAGTCCGTTGTGGATAGGGAAGTGGATTTACCCATCGGTTACTCCATTGTCTGGTCTGGACAGTATGAATACATGCAAAAGGCCCGGCGAACATTAAATATCATCGTTCCGGTTACGATTTTTGTTATTTTTATTCTTCTCTATATTCACTTTCACAGCTTTACGGAATCCATGATAGTCATGGCCAGCCTGCCCTTCGCGCTTATCGGCGGCATATGGCTTCTGTATTTTTTGAATTATAACTTATCCGTTGCAGTTGTTGTAGGATTTATTGCATTGGCTGGGCTTGCAACTGAAACTGGAGTGGTTATGCTGGTTTATCTGGATGAAACCTTTGAGAGACGACGGGATCAAGAAAAAATGAAGACACCCGAAGATTTGAAGGCATCCATTATCGAAGGGGCGGTTGAGAGAGTTAGGCCTAAGTTGATGACGGTGTGTACGACATTGATCGGGTTGCTGGCAGTTATGATTGGAACCGAGACTGGCTCTCAGGTGATGAAACGAATTGCTGGCCCCATGGTGGGTGGCCTGATCACCTCCACTATTCTTACTTTGGTAATCATCCCCGCCGTCTATTATATCTGGAAGAGTTGGCAGTTGCGATCTGCATGGAAACAGTTCTCAGAGAGTGACGGAAACACCTAACTTTTTTTGAGTTTTAGGAGAAAAATTATGGAAAAATATTTATCAATGAAATGGGCAATGAATGGAATTTTAACATCTGTGTTTTTTATCAGTTTTTTATATTTTGCGCCATCTGCCTATGGCTCCGACACGAAGATGGATCACTCTACTCACACTGGAAAAAAGATCCATGAATCTGTTGTGCGGGAATTTCGCCTTGCCTATCACCTGCTGGAACTT
>JAFDCA010000288.1 GCA_019313025.1 Deltaproteobacteria bacterium | reverse complement strand
GGTAGAGACCGGCTATGGAGCCGGGGGCATGCTCAATACCTTCAAGAATGTCCTCGCGGTATTGGATTAGGCCCTGCCGGACCCATTGGGTGAGTTCCCGCAAGGCTTCGGTATAACGATCGGTGTAATCCAAGATGAGAAAACCTTGCATGCGGGCTCGTTTTACCAAGAGATGGCGCTCAACCCTCGGACCCTCAGGAATCGGCTCCCAGTTGGCGATCGATGCGGTGCCGCAGATCACAATCCGAGCGCCCACCTTCAGATGTTTCAGCACTGCATCGCTGATTGTTCCGGCTGTGTTGTCGTAATATACATCAATACCTTCCGAGCAGGTTTCAGCCAACGCCAGATCAAGATTATCCGCTTTGTAATCAATCGCTGTGTCATAGCGAAATTCATCACGACATATCCGTGCTTTTTCAGGCCCACCCGTGATACCGACCGTGCGGCAACCTTTTATTTTGGCAATTTGACCAACGCACGAGCCTACCGCACCTGCGGCAGTCGAAACCACAACTGTTTCACCGGTTTTGGGCTGACCGACTTCCAGCAATCCGAAATAGGCGGTCAGACCGTTCAAGCCAAGGACACCGAGAGACGTCGAGATAGGTAAGTCGGTCTCAGTAATCTTCCTTTGGATCACCTTTACATCGACCGCAGCATAGTCCTGCCAACCAAACATCCCGGTGACAAACTCGCCCGGCCTGAAATCCGAATCGCGAGATGCTTCAGCGCGACCGACAGCGAACGCGCGCATTACTGATCCGACCGGTACCGGCTCTGAATAGTTGGCGACATCGCTGACCCAGCCGCGCATCGCTGGTTCCACTGAAAGGTAAATATTGCGTACCAACACCTCGTTGTCGCCAAGATCCGATATTGGTACGTTGACAATCTCGAAGTGCTCGGCTTGGGGAATACCTACCGGTCTGGACTTCAGTCTGACTTGGCGGTTAATACGATGTGTCATGATTTTCCTTCCTATATATTGCAATCACAGCTGCAATGGTTTGCCACTCCATTCATCAACAACAGGAAACACCCCATGACAATGGCAGGTGCACACGGTAGTGAAAATTGAAATTCCCCGATGATGTGGGATTGGGTAAGGATGCCAGATAATGGCATGGTAGGGGTCTCCTTTCTTTCGGAGACTTCAAACTATAGGTAAGGAATTGATATGTCAATTAAAATTTAAACACTCGGTGATGACCTCAATCTACCATGACACTGCAGAATGGAATAATTGACGATTCGAAGACTGCTATTGCGGGGTTGCGATGGCCGGCATGGTTGAACAAAGAAGTGCGTCCAATATACCGAAATCATTGCAATCCAGGTTGAAACGTTGTTCAGATTGGCATTACTTATCTATAAGAAAAATACTATCTATATTACTATTTACTTTTATCCGTCCACCCCATCATCTGTCAGATTTTGCGAGGGGGGGTGAGGGATAGGGCATACCTTGCTTAGGCTCCAGAAAATCAACCTTGTATGTTATTTCTGCTGCAGTTCATTAAATCGTTTCCGGCCTTTTGAAAAACAATTGGCACCCATTGACGGCCAAAGAGAGGGGCTGTAATAATTTCAAAAATCGAATATCAATCTCGATCACATACTGGGTCCCAGGCACAATAAATCTGGTTGAAAATAATTTTAGACCAGGATGATGAGCAAGTTAGAGGGTGGATTAGGACGGATATAGCGAAGGTGCTTAATTAATAGCGCTATTTCAGTGGACCACTGACAAATGGACGAAAATTTTTGAGGATGGTTCGGCTGGTGGACTGTGCCCAAATTGTGCCCGTCAAGGTCAAATATTTCCAAATAGTTCCAAATGAAACCAAAGGTTAGTTGAAAAAGTGGAGTATAATCAACTGGTTGTAATTAGGGCGTTTTTTAATTTTCAGAATCTTGGTCTACGAATCCGTAGGCCGCAGGTTCAAATCCTGCCTGGCGCACCATGAAATTATATAAGTCGGGGAAAATCACCATGTCCTCGACTTTTTTATTTTTGCGACACCGCGAGAATTTGAACCAAGTCGCCTCGCTTAAACCTGGATCAACCGGGTTATGATGCGGATGCGGCTGCATTTGCTTTTTGTCTCGCCGATAACGAGCTTTTAGACCTCTTTTTTTGGTCTCATGCCCGTTGTGTTTAAGTCGCGAAGACGCTTATCAAATCGTATCAATTCCTTATAATTTTTATGTCATTGGATTTCTGTCAAATTCTCTGGTATGATACAATCGTTATGGACAAGCGAACCGAAGAGTGGCTAAGACAATCCGATTATGACATGGACACGGCGCTCTATATGTATGAAGGCGGCCGCTTTATCTATGCCGTTTTTATGTGCCACCTCGCAGTCGAAAAAACACTAAAGGGGCTATATTATGAAAAACGGCGGGAGATGCCGCCCAAATCGCATAACCTGATCTATCTGCTTAACGAAATCGGAATCAAACCGCCCAAGGAACCCGGCAAGTTCATTGTGAAACTTAATGAAGCCAGTATTCCTACCCGCTATCCGGAAAGCCTCGCCAACCTTCAGAGGATCTACAGTAAGGCTGTCGTTAAAGATATTCTATCCAAGGGCAGGGAACTTATAACATGGATAAAACAGCAGTTATAAAAATTTTAGCTCGATTTCACAAAGAAATCGAGGCTCGCGGAATCAGGCCACAAAAGGTTATTTTGTACGGTTCTTACGCGTCTGATTCGTATCGAGAGGGCAGCGATATTGATATAGTGGTCATATCAGATGACTTCAAATACAAGAGCTATTGGGAACGCATCGATATCCTATCCGACGTAATTTATGAAATCTTTGCTCCTATCGAAGCCATAGCACTAACCCAAGATGAATGGGATAATGAAGATTCCTTTGCAGTCGACTTTGCCCGAAATGGTGAGGTTCTTTTCGCGGCTTGATCAGCATTTACCCTCAGCTTCAGTAGGGTATTAGTGACATCCCATAAAATTTTAACTCCAGCGCCAAGCCCCCGGCTGTGCCCAAATTGTGCCCGTCAAGGTCAAATATTTCCAAACATTCCCAAACGAAACCAAAAGTTGATTGAAAAAGTTGAATAGAATCAATTGGTTGAAATCACGGCGTTTTTGAGTTTAATGAATCTTGCACTT
>JAFDCA010000287.1 GCA_019313025.1 Deltaproteobacteria bacterium | reverse complement strand
GCGCTTGATGCTACTATCGAGTAAATTCATAATCAACATTGATTGGATGTTCTAAAAATTCTTAAAGCTTAAATTATGAAATACATATTGTCTGATAATGGTGGAAGGCGCTCAGGAATTGATCGGAGACAATTTTCTTATACGGTACATATTCCTGAGCGTAGATCCGGCAAGGATAGAAGAAGTGGATTTGATCGAAGAGTAAAACCAAGAATATCAAGATAATTTATATTTAGAAAAAATACGGCTTTCATTGAAGGGTGTCATCATAATGATTGAAATATTAAGAAAAATGTTTGAGGCTAACCCGGAGAAATCGACCATTGTATTAAAAGACAAGTGTTCAGATTGCGGTTGCGAAACTATCATTGAGATAACACCCACATCGGGGGGATTTGGATTGCAGGGTGGTGTTTTATTTAAGTGTTCACCTGATAAGTATTTAGCGAAGTGTCCTGCTTGTAATGAAGCAAACCCAAAGATAAACGACCCTTAATGGCCACACTTTATCAAACGAGGATCAAGGATGAACAATTTGTTGTTCGGTCTTTGATCTTTTTTTGAGCGTTCTTTTTGAACATCCCGCCTTTTGTTTCTTTTTATAATCTGCCTATTGCTTCCATTGTTGTAATGACTATGTATTCGCCGATCTAATTTCTATGTAATTTATTACATATCTTTTTCAATTATTGCTTAAAATTCATACGTAATGTAATCTGTTTGATTTCATATCTAATTGATATCACATTATATAATTCTTATAACACGTTAAGCGAATTGCTTTTGAACGATATTTGCATATTTAAGTAATTGAGATTTATTAGATAATGATAACAGTTGGTTATATTTCTAAAACATCAGAAATATAAGGAAAGGAAGAAAAAGATGAAAAAGTTATTTATGGTTTTCTGTATTGTGGTGATGTTTTTTGGAGTTGTAGGTTGTCCTTCTAATGATGATCCGGCAACTACATTTAGCACATCTAGCTTGACTTCGCAACCTGTTGCCGCGACCCCTGAAACTGGAACTTCAGAACCTTTAGGTGCGAGTCCGGTACCGGAGTGCACGACACTTGTACTTCTTGGTTCTGGCCTGGTAGGCCTTGTGGGGCTTGGAAGGAAAAAATCTAAGAAATAGAACGCCGTTAGCAAACATATGCAAAGGGTAGGGTTTGTGTTGGATTCCGTGTTTTTCTATGTCTTGACTTGTGAGTTTTGCCCGAAACAGGAAAGATGTTCGATCAGGCATTGATCGCTGCAAATTTTCATATCGCACGCATATTTTTTAAACGATTTTAAAAGAAAAGAAGAAACGGACTTGGTATATGAACAAAAATAAAAATGTTAAAATAAAAAATGACTGTAAATAGGTTCAGCAATGATAATTAAGACGGAAGACTTTGAATTAGAAATCTATACAGGAACGGATGTTTATTTCGCATCAAAAAAGCTGGGACAAAACTTTAAAAAATGGGATGATTTAGAAGATAATGAGAAGCTAAAATTAGAAATCATACAAAGAAAAGTTGAGAGACTCATATTAGAATCGAAAGAAATATTATCTGCAAAAGAAACAGCTGGTAATTTAAATAGAGATCGGCGTTCAGGTATTGAAAGGCGTCAATTCTCATATAACGGACATATTCCCGAACGCAGGTTCAACAAGGAAAAAAGAAGTGGGAGAGATAGAAGACGAAAATTAAGAACATCGAAATATTAAAAATATTTTAAAGGCCGAAATCATTTGACGATACTTTTTTATTCTCCTTTCAATACAATGAAGATCAAATTCCAAAGACCAAGACTCGCATCGAAAATATAATTTTCATTTATTCATTTGTAATACCTCGTCCGTTTGCAGAGGGGAGTTTCATTATAAAGGGCAAATCCATTTGACAGGGTTTGCCCTTTTTGTTTTTTATATATGTAAGTATTCGAGGAGTTTTTTTCGATTCAATAGCTTCATGAATAATCAGCGACGCCATCGTACAAACTCATGGTGAAGGGTTCCTAAAAAAAGAACAGATAACAATATATTACAGCATCGGGTCAGAGAGCTTCTCGTCAGTTCGTATTTTGTCATATTTAAGTAATATTTGGATCATCTTCAATGCCAGCTTTAAATCATTTAACTTTTAATATGCTGTAATTATTGGTTTTAAATCTTCGGCTTAACATATCTGCTTATATCTGCTGCTTTTATATTGAACCCCGGCCAAATAAGTCTCTTGACGAAAGTTTCAGGATAAAGTTTGAAAAGTGGTTGATTTTGCGGGATATCTCGAGTAAATTCATTTTGAGGCGAACGTGTTTAATCAATTAAAAAAAGATATTCTTGAAAGAATAAAAAACACATATTGCAGACTTCAAGCTTCCTCCATACAAGGAGTAGGCGTTTTTGCCATTAGAGATATACCGGAGAATATCAATCCATTTTTCGGAGTACCCGATCAAAAATGGTGTCGATTTTCCATGGATGAAATTGGGGAAATAGATGAAACTATAATGGAGATGATAGACGATTTTTTTGTAATTGAGAAGGACGATACCGTAAATATCCCGGAATATGGTTTGAATGGGATGGACATGTCTTTTTTTGTGAATCACTCTGATAACCCCAATCTTGTAACCCGTGAAGGGCGATATTTTTTTACCGCAAGAAAAGTTAAAAAAGGGGAAGAATTAACCGTTGGGTACGGTGCTTATGATCATAAATATACACAGGAAACTTAACTTAGAGAGACTTTAAATGGAAAAAAACGAAGGAATCCTCGAAAGATTAAAAAAGGACATTGTTCTTGGCGCCGAG
>JAFDCA010000286.1 GCA_019313025.1 Deltaproteobacteria bacterium | reverse complement strand
TCGCCATCTTTTTCGGCATCTTTATTTGAAATCGTAAAGGGAGGAAAATCGTATTTGAATATGTTTTTGCCCAGATTCAAACATTTCTGAAAATCATTGGAGTAGATCAGTCCACGGCCAATTTTTAGAGAACTCGATGACTTGCCGAGTGGATCGTAGGGCAGTTTCACATTTTCATCGGTTGTCTTTCCATTAACCATCAATTCAAAGACATTGCGTTCTTCACTGAATCTCAGGCTGTCCACGGCGAAGCCTTTTTTGATCAGCTTTTCCCGCAGATTAGACATGCGCTTTTCATTCTGCAAAAAGGTTTTATTGGCGACATTTTCTTTGACTAACAATTCGGCGAGTTCCGCCGGAATACCGCGCTTTTCCAGGCGTCCCAAGATTGAAAAATACTCCGAAATATTGGCAATAAACATAAACAGGTTGTGGCCGGTTAATTCTTTCTGGCCTTTTTTGAATTGCAGCGTTCTGGCGCTACAAACCTTTTTCAGTACAATATCATTTAATTCGGACTCATTATTGACATAGTTTTCACTCTTTTTTCCTTTGCCGACTTTAAACAAAGGTGGTTGAGCAATATATAAATAACCTTTTTCGACCATCTCGGACATCTGCCGGTAAAAAAATGTTAACAGTAACGTTCGGATGTGGGAGCCGTCAACATCCGCATCGGTCATAATGATTACCTTATGATATTTTATTTTTTCAATATCATATTCCTCTTTGCCCACTCCGGTTCCCAGGGCGGTGATGATATTTTTAATTTCCTCACTGTGTAGAATTTTATCAAAGCGGGCTTTTTCAACATTTAAGATTTTTCCCTTTAACGGCAGGACCGCCTGAAATTTTCGATCGCGGGCTTGTTTAGCAGATCCACCGGCAGAATCCCCCTCAACAATAAACAGCTCGCGCTCCGCGGGATCTGAAGATTGACACTCTGCCAGTTTCCCGGGAAGGGTGGCATCCACAAGGGCACCTTTGCTTCTGGCCAGATCGCGAGCCCGTTTGGCCGCATCCCGTGCCCTGGCGGCATCTACCCCTTTGGCGATGATTTTTTTAGCAACCGCAGGATTTTCTTCAAAAAAAGTGCTTAATTTTTCATTAACCAAGGATTCGACCAGTCCCTTTACCTCGCTGTTACCCAGTTTGGTTTTGGTCTGGCCTTCAAATTGCGGATCTTTGATGCGCACACTGATAATCGCGGTCATTCCTTCGCGCACATCGTCACCCGTGATCTTCACCTGTAAATTCTTTGGCAAATTTCCGTTGGTGGCATATTGATTGATAGTACGGGTCAGGCCGGCCTTAAATCCTATCAGATGAAAACCGCCTTCGGTGGTGTTGATGTTGTTGGCAAATGAAAAGATTTTTTCGGTATAGGTGTCATTGTATTGTATGGCAACTTCTATCTGGATATCGTTTTTTGTGCCTTCCATGAAAATCGGCTTTTTATGAAGCGGAGTATGGCGGCGGTTGATGTATTTAACATAATCAATAATACCGCCTTTATGATAAAACTCTTCTTTGGTATCGGTGCGTTCATCTTCAATCGTAATTTTGAGCCCTTTGTTTAAAAAGGCCAGTTCTTTGAGCCGTCGCACCAGGATCTCATAGCTGAATTCGGTGATTTCAAAAATTTCCGGATCCGGGATGAAATGAACCTTGGTGCCCTGTTTACGGGTTTTTCCATTTTTCTTTAACTCACTCGTTTTTTTACCTTTTTCATAGGACTGAGTGTAAACCTTTCCTTCCGAATAAATTTCGACTTCCAGAAAGCTGGATAGGGCATTGACAACCGAAACGCCAACGCCGTGGAGTCCGCCGGAAACCTTATAGGAATGATCGTCGAACTTGCCACCGGCATGCAGTTTGGTCATGACAACTTCAACCGCCGGAATCTTTTCTTTCTTATGAATACCGACAGGTATCCCCCGGCCGTTATCAATCACGCTGACACTGTTGTCGTCATGAATGATCACATTAATGAGGTCGCAATAGCCTGCCATAGCCTCATCAATGCTGTTATCAACAACCTCATAGACGAGATGATGCAAGCCGGCAACGTCAACATTTCCAATATACATTGCGGGTCTTTTACGAACGGCCTCCAGACCCTCCAATACCTTAATGTTATCTTCTGTGTAAGTGTTTTTATTTAGTTCTTCTTTCATATCCTCATCGGCATAATTACGCTTAAATAGGTTTTGTCTTTTTCGCCTTCAATTAGACAGGGTTTTTCCTCATCAATAATATTGAGAATGACTTTATCATCTTCAATAACATTTAGGGTTTCAGTGAAATATTTGGGATTAAACATAACCGTAATGGCGCCGCCTTTATATTCGATGTCCATATCTTCTTTTGATTCACCTATATCGGGATTGGTGGATGTGATCATCAGCTGATTCTTATAAAAATTAAAAATAACGCCTTTGTAATCTTCCGAACTTAATATGGACATCCGTTTAAGCATCATTAAAAATAAGTGTCGATCCAATGGGATCGCACTTCCG
>JAFDCA010000285.1 GCA_019313025.1 Deltaproteobacteria bacterium | reverse complement strand
TTCTACCACCGGATCCATTGGGCGGGATGCAGTCCGGATACGCCAGACAATATCATCCGGATCAGGCGTTTACGGTCTTTTTTGGGGGGCATTTGGTAGGGGACTTGAAATTTTCGATTCCCGAAGCCAGGCAAATCATTCAAGATTTAAACAATTGGCTGTCGGAAAAGGGTTTTTTCTTTGACCTGAGAGGTCCTTCAGCTTCCGATAAAGGTGTGGATGGGCTGATTAAAAAGTATATTATATTTATACGGCGTGAAAAGAGGACGGATAAGCGCTTGAAATTTATTTACACGGCAAGAGGGATCATTTCAAATGAACCAATCCAATACAAGGGTTTTGAAATGATAAAAAAACTCTATGTGGAAACATCCGTCAATCAAGGGTCTGAAAATTTTTTGGAGATGGATATGAATGTTGTTAAAACCTTATATATTAAAGATATATTGATTAATTTTGTCGATGCAATGGGGCTGGAAAGGACGAGATATCCGGTGCTTTCAAGATGATACCGGTTTTCTCTGAAGATTTCGTACATTAATACAGAATGGATGTCTTTAAAACAATCTTGACTTGATATGCTGGAAGTTCAGGAGGGTACGAAAAGTTCACCAGACAACAAAAACCGCCAGGCTTTAGCTGTCTGGTGAAACGCCATGTTCTTTTTAGCGATAAAGATCCTTACGGTGTCCAACCTTCACCACCCAGACTGTAAGTTCATCATCTTGAATAGAATATACAATACGATACCGCCCCTGGCGCAGACGATATCTTTTTTGTCCGGTTAATTTTTCACAGCCTTTAGGACGTGGGTCTTCTGAAAGCGACTCAATGCGACTGAGAATTCTTTTTAGATCTTTTTTAGGAATACTATCAAAATCTTTCTGCACCGACTTTTTGAAAAAAAGCTTATATGCGGCCATCTTTTTTCAGCCTTTTGACCATTTCATCGTAACTTATCAAAGGTTCATCAGCCCTTTCATCAAAGGCCAAAAGATCCTCCGCATCTTCGGCAAGTGATTCCTTGACAGCCTCGTTAACAAGATCCGAAACAGATCGAGATGTTTCAACAGCTTTTAGCCGTAACGCTTTATGTAAGTCGGGGTCAAAATAGATGGTAGCTCTTTTAGTCTGTGTTGCCATAATGCCACCCTCCTTTGTGGTTATAGCACTATAACGTTATAACGTCAAAATGTCAATATTTTTATAGAAAGCGAACGGAAAGTTCACCAGACAACGAAAGCCGCCAGGCTTTGTAGCTATTGTCAGAATAACATTCCGTTTCATCCGCCGGATAATTTCGTTGAGATCTGCAAGAACTCGCAAACAAAAGCGCGTAAAAGAGAACATGGCCATGGCGTTTTAGAATATCGTTCAGTCGTTTGATTTTATGTTTTAATTTGAAATACTTCGAAGATGTTCTCTTTAACCCGCTCCAATTTGCTCAGACAGCTTCCCGACCCCAACGAAATCATCCGGCGGATTACGTCAAATCGTGACGGTTATTCATTCAATCGGAACATATTTTTGGCAACTGCTATAATCCGGCAAAAAGGGCGTCTATTGGAAAGTAACAAGAAAATATTTAATATGATATTTAGAGGTGATGTTATAACAATACTCAGGAAGCGGCGTGTCTCAAAAGGACTTTCAGTAGAAGAGGAAAAGGGAGGGGCGTTTTAGATGCACAGAAAAGAGGGCAGAGGTGCACAGTTTTCTGTGCATTCGTGAAGATAGCGGCGCGGCCGGAGGTCATTGTTCCAGCAACTCCTGTATTTTTTCAAGGGGCATGGGATAAAAATTATCCATGCCGGCAGGCAACACCGTTCCTTGATGTTTCAACCAGTTGACCCGGGTCAACACGGCAGCACCATACAGAAGGTTCATGGCTACGGTAACCGTATGACGGTTTTCGGGTGATTGAAGAAATGAGCCTTTCACCCACTGGTTGAAGGCGCCCATGGACGGCCCGCACCAAATCTGATAATCGATTTTTCGTGTTGGATCGCCCGTGTTGGCCCAATTGGAAGATTGGCCGAGGTAGGATCGGAACACAAGGGCCATTTTGTGTTTGGGGTCTGTTTCGGCCCGTTCAATTTGTTTGGGATCATGGCGTGTAAAATAGGCTTTGGTCTGCTCCCATTCTTCCTGAAAGCTGCATCGGAAAAAATCTCTTTCCAGCATGTTTCTCTGTTTTTCGGGAATGCTCTCAAAACGCTCGTGGGTGGAATAAAAGTCATAGAGTTTTGCAGCCCGAAGCGGAAACATGGTTCCCCGTTTGAGCACTTGGACTTTGACGCCCATTTCAAACATATCCGCTGCCGGGGCCATGGTTACATCCGCCTGGCCTGCTTCTGCCAGCATCTGGCGAACCGTTTCGGATGTACCGGCTTCCACGCAGGATTGATTGACGGAGCCTGTGAGAATATAGGCTGCACCCATGGCAAATGCCGCTGCAGCGGAATGGGGGGTGGAAATTCCGCCGCCGAGTCCCACACAGGGCGGATTTTTATACTTGTACTTTTGGGTCAATTCATCGCGCAGGGCGATCATGGTAGGTAATAGCGAAATCGCCGGACGGTTGTCGGTATGACCGCCGGAATCGGCTTCCGCGGTCAGGTCATCGGCCATAGGAATCATTCCGGCGAGTTCTGCTTCCCCCCGTGTAATCATGTTCTTGTCAATCAACTGCGACAGAAGCTTTTGCGGCGGCGGGGAAAAATATTTTGCAGCCACTTCAACCCTTGAGACTTTAGCAATCACTTTGTTGGGACAAATTACCTCACCGTTCGCATCACGATGTATTCCTTTTACGCGATAATAGACCAAGGGAAGGGTGAGATACAGATATGCCGAGGTGCTGACCAGCTTGATATCTCTTTGCAGATACAACCGAACCACGGCTGCTTCAAGTTCAGGGTCATTAGGACTGTGTATTAAATTAAAACCAAAGGGAATGTTGTTTAAGTTTTGCTGTAACTGGTGGATGGCGGATTCTATTTGATCGAGGGCAAGACCGGCAGCGCCAAAAAAGCCGACAAATCCGGCGTTTCCGGCTTTTTCAACCATCCTAACCGATGTAATGCCGTTGGCCATTGCACCCACAATGTAAGCGTAGCGAAGGTTATGCTTGTCCTTAAACTGCGGATCTCCCAAATCTTCAGGGTGCAACGGCGGTGCATATGCACACAACGGAACAGCATCTGACGTCATTGTAAAATCACTGGAAATGTTGATACTGCCGCCCCTGCCGACGGCCTGAAAGCCGTTGAGATCTAAAAGATAAACTGGCTGTGTTACCTTTAAGATTGCCGACCGGACAGCTTGCTCTCCCGGTTCAGGTTCAATATTCCCCGGCACCCACCAGCCGGAGATATTTTTTCGTTTTGATAACAGCATTTGAAATTCCAATGGTCACACGTGGAATCACTTCCCATAAGCACGTACTTTAAGAATATATCTGAATTTATTTATACAAAGAGTCAGTTTATGTCAACAGCGTTGACTAAAGGATAATTTGTCCCGAGGGACTCTTTGAAAAATAGTTTAAAGTTTTTCTGTTTATTCCTGAAAATATCAGCCTACCGGCTGAAACGAAATGTTATTCTGAGAAAGGCTATAGGATTCCCTTGGGATGTATAAGAAAATCAAGGTACGACACAGCAGACAGGATTCCCGTGGGTTGAAGAAAGGTGTAAAAACCCATGGATCTATTCAATGGGGCCAAATAGTTTCTTTGCATCAGGTTTTACGGATGGCTGTTGGGATTCTACAGGTCCAAACAGTTTTGCTGAATCTGTTTCTATTGTTGACGGTTCGGATTCTATGGGTTCGAACAGTTTCGGTGATTCGGGTGGTGTCGGTGTTTTCCATGATGAGGAATGCGAAATGACTTTTTTACGAACCGGTTCACGAACGAAGGAATGGGGCATTGGTTTGCGCGAGGTCATTAGATCTTCGGGGATGGAAATCGTGTCGCCGACGCCAATTGATTTCGGGTCCAATTCGGGATTTGTTTTTGCAATGGCTTTCCAATTTTTCACGGTGCCGGTGTACCATTTTGCGATATGAGAGAGTGTTTCTTCCGGCCAGCGCACCTCGTGTAAAAAAAAACGGGGTTTCGGCGTCTCTGTTTCAGATTTGGGTTCGACAGGTATCATCGGTTCTAAAACGGGAGTTTCGGGCCTGATTTCAACAGGTGGAGGCGGTTCTTCAGGTGACGGTTGTAAAATAGGTTGCTGGTATGCACAACCGGTAAGGACCCAGATCAATGAGAGAGCCAAAATGCCTTTGGCGATTCTGTGTCGTTTGCCAGATACCACTATGACACGTCCTTATAAGTTTGAAGCTGATTTAGGTATTGTTTTGCCCTTTGATTCTTGGGATTGTTTATCAGGGCTTTTTTAAGGTTTTCGATGCAGTGCTGTTTTTTCCCTTGTTTTTGTTGAACCACGGCAAGATTAAATAACACTTTATCAAGATAGGGCGGTTTTAAATCAGCGGCATGATAAAACATTTTTTCGGCATTGGCATAATCTTTGGTGGATGCATAGATAAACCCCATATTATAATATGTGTCCGGAGACCGGTAACTTAGATTTGCTGCTTTCTCATAGGCTTTTAAGGCTTTAGGGTAATCTTTTAGCTTTGTATAGAGCCTTCCTAAATCAAAAAAGGCTTCAGCATTTTGAGGGTCAACTTCAACCGCCTTGGAAAGTAATATCTCGGCTTCATCGGGACTTTTTATAAAGATGCTGTCTGCCTGCCCTTGTAACGCTTTTGAGTAGTACATCATGATTGTTGATGTATGTGTTGGATTTTGTGCGATGACCTGCTCAAACAATTCAATTGCTCGGTTATAATTTTTACTGTGCATTGCTGTTACAGCCTGTTCTACAACATTGGGTGTCAATATTTCGGTTTTTGGGGGCAAGGGTGTTTTTATGGGGTGACTCGGGATGATTTGGTCACCTTTTATCTGGACGTCAGGTGAGGTTAAAGTACTTTCGGGATTATTTGGAGATAACGCCGTTGTCTTGAGAGCAGGTGCTGTCGGTTGGGGTGGTCTGTTTTTCGTTGTTAATGCTTTCTGATAAAGACCTGCAATGACCAGGATCATCAACGCCATAGATACCGTAATCGTCCAAAAAAACAGTCTTTTTTGAATAAAAGATGGTAAAGATATAGCCGAAACCCAGGACGACAGCCTTTTTTGAGTGCGTTTGGAAAAATTTACAGTAGCAGAAGCCCAGGAAAACAGTTTTCTTTGCATAAGCTTTGAAAAAGATACAGCAGCTGAAATCCAGGCAAACAATCTCTGTTGCGTACGTTTTAACAAAGGTGCGGTAGCAGATGCCCAGGAGGACAATCTTTTTTGCATGCGTGTTGAAAAAGAAACAACCGGCGACCAGGAAAATTTTCTCTTTGGCGGTCGTCCTTCCTTAGACACCTTATAGCCATCATCCGGATTATTATGAGTTTCTTCTTGAGGGTTTATCTGTTCCCGGTTCATTTCTGTTTGAGGCCAAGTGAAAACGTGAGTTTCTTGTTTAGCGAGTGCATGTTCCCGAGCGATTTTTTCTCTTTGAGGTAAAACAAAAACCGGAGCGCTTGTGTTTTCAGATGATGCTTCTTTTTCGGCCATATCTTTTAAAAACGGACACATGACAGAATGAGATCGACATTCTGAATGATGCTGGTCATGGGAAATTGAATGCGTGTTGTTCTGAGTATTACCTATGGAATTGAATTGCTGAGAACATTCTTGGATAATGTCCGGGGTGATTTTTTTCAAATCCCGGGCATACCCTGTTAACAGCGCGTGGTCGCAAATGATGTTAATTAGTCGGGGGTAACCCTTGGAAAAATGATATATTTCTCGAAAGGCATCTTGAGTAAAAATGTTTTCGGTGGTTCCGGCGACTTTCAGTCTGTGCTTGATGTATGTCGATGTTTCATTCTCTGACAAAGGCTCAATCTGATAGACCAAACTGATTCTTTGTCGAAGGGCGCGGCATTCCGGCAATGCCAAGGTTTGTTGTATTTCATTTTGACCCACAAAGAATATGTTGATGAGTTTTTCTTCAGGTAGCTCTATGTTGGATAAAAGTCGAATATGTTCAAGAACTTCCTTTGATAAGCGGTGAACTTCGTCAATGATGAGCAGAACGCTTTTATTCTCCGAATAGACTTTTTTTAGAAACTGACTGAAGAAAACAATAAAATCGATTTTACTATCAAATTTTTGGGGAATATTAAATGATAATGCAACAAAATTAAAGAATTCAATAAGATCTAAGGCAGGGTCCGTTATGTTTGCCACCAGCGTATCTTTTGGGATACTTTCCAATAATGCATTGATCAATGTTGTCTTGCCCGTACCCACGTCTCCGGAAACAAGCAGAAATCCTTTTTGGTCGATGACGCCATATTTTAAGGTTGCCAGCGCTTCCTTATGCTTTTCACCGAGCCAAAGAAACTTAGGGTCCGTGGCTAACTGGAACGGTTTT
>JAFDCA010000284.1 GCA_019313025.1 Deltaproteobacteria bacterium | reverse complement strand
CCATGGCCATGTTATCTTTTACGCGCTTTTGTTTGCGAGTTCTTGCAGATCTCAACGAAATCATCCGGCGGATGAAACGGAATGTTATTCTGACAATAGATATAACTTTCAGCCTTGAGCTTTTTGCCTCCTAGCTTCCGACCTCCGATCTCCAATCACCGGGTAAACCCAAAAAAGACATCGCAGAAATCGAAAGAATGTTAAATGCGCTGATAAAGTTTTTAGAAAACAAACCCTCGAATCCTTGCCCTCTTCTCCAACTAAATTGGAGAAGAGCCATGAAAATTAAATATAACGTGAGATTTTCAAAGAATATGCCGATTATATAAAATTGTTCAAAACTCTGTTTTACTGGAGATCTATCTGAGATGGTTCAGAAAAAAATGAGTTTGAAAAAGGGTGTATTTTTGAATGTTTATCGGCTCTTTGTTTAAAATAGTTAATAATATCAAAAATATATATGTTTGTTAATAACCTGTTGATAAATAGAAAATCAATATACTTTTGTTCGGTTTGACAAACAAACATAGTTTTTTTATTTATTTCGGAACATCCTGGCTTGTTGAGAACCATCAGTTTGATGCTGTTTTCACCAAGCCCTTTCCCATTGAAGATCTGGTAAATTCGGTCCAGCATCTTTCTATGCAAATAGGTGCCAATTAATACCCGAAGCGTGCAAAATTCTCTTGTCATTCCAGTCTTGATCCGATATTCTCGAATCATATCTTTTAAAATATTCCGGATTTCGCTGCGGTTTTTCTCGCACTTTATGCGGGGATAGAACAATGACGATATGGACGACCGTTGTAATAATTTTAATAGATTAAATGAATTCCATAATTTATAGTAACGGAGGAGAAGATACATGGCCGTAATCACGATTACCAGAGAAATGGCTACAGGCGGCAGAAAACTGGGGCGGTTACTTGCAAGGAGACTTGACTACCAATACGTTGACAAATCTCTTTTTCAAAAAATCGCCGAAGATCTGAATGTATCGGAAAGAACATTGGAATCTTTTGAAAAAAGTAGAGAATATCACATATCCAACACTTTCTCGAAAGCTTTCAGCACCTCCTATATAGAGCGAATTGTGGGATATGACAAAAGCGTAGTGGAAGAGGAAGAATATCAGAAAAGCCTGGGGAACCTTATCCTGGAAACAGCCAGAGAAGACAATGTTGTCATTATCGGACGAGCAGCATACTTTTTCTTAAAAGATATGAAAAACGGCTATAATATTCGTTTGGTTGCACCCATTGATTGGCGAAAAAAATATGCTTTGGAAAACTATAAAATAAGTCCGGATCGCGTCCAGGAGTTTATAGAAAAAAGGGATCGAAATCTGCATTGGTTCCGCAGATCAATTTGCGGGGCGGGATTCGACGACCCCCTTTGGTTTCACTTGACGTTGAACATGAGCCGAATCTCCATTGAGAAAGCGGTGGAACTTGTCACGTCCGTCGCAAATCTTTCCAATTAGGCATTTATCAGCTTACATATCAGTTCTTCGGCTTTGTCGATACTCAGCAAACTCATGTTCAAAACAAGATCGTAAATCTTTGGATCATCATAGTCCTTTTTGCCGAAGTAGTTGTAAAGATTGGCCCGTCTTTTAGCCATTCTTTTTAAAATCTGAATAGTTCTTTCCCTTGAAACACGGTAATCATCCTGAATGAATTTAATCCGATCCGCTTCTTTGGCAATGAGGAGTATGTGATAGGCATCCTTAAAATCACTTAAAATATATTGCCCTCCTCTACCAACGATAACGGCATTCCCCTCCTTGGCAATTTTGGGTATGATTAAGTTTAGCAGTTCAACATACTTATTTCCGTCGATATATCTCTCTTTATCACTTAGAGGGAGTTCCATTAAACTCGTTCCAAAGGGGTTCAACATGGAAATAAATCTTTTCAACTTGTCGCCTGGTTCCGCTTCAAAGATTTTTCTTCCTTCAGGAGAGACATATATCTCTACCACAGCTCTTTCGATGATGTCTTCGTCAGCATAATAGTAGCCCAACGTGTCTGCGATTCGTCGACCGATCTTTTTCCCTTTGGCACCGAATTGACGCGATACAGTGATAACTGCCATGTTAATCCCCTTCAAATTTCTTTAGGATTTTTTTATCCATTTTGTTTTATTAACGTCGAATAAAAAGTCGTGCCTCACTTTTTTATGTATCTCATTATAGAGTTAAACGCCAGAATTTTTTGGCCGGGTGGCCGGGGTATCGAATTCTCTTTGTAATTTGTTGTGTTCCTTTTGGATTGCATATGTGATAGGTATCATTTGGTTTCTCCTTTAAAAGTTTTTAAAGCGCTTGAACGGATATTGACTCCTCCATGGTTTCTACTTCCTGATTCCATTGAGAAAGTCATAATAAAGTAATGACCTGATACCAAAGGAGCCCAATCACACCCGAGGCAGCGATGACAGTGATCATGCCAACCTTAAACCACTGTATCGATGTGAATGCAGCCAATCCAATGACCGCCGCAAACCAATTGAAGCTCCCATCGCCAGGGATCAGCACATGCAGCCCAAACCAAACGGCCAGATTGAGAACGACCCCCACAACAGCGGAAGTGATGCTCGAAAGGGCGGAGGACAGTCGGGAATTGTCACGGAATTTTTCAATGTAGGGACCGCCAAGAAATATAAATAAAAAACACGGAAGGAATGTAAAATAAGTTGCCACCAGAGATCCGATCAATCCGCCTATGACGGGGCTCAAACTGCCTGCATGGTTCCAGCCCGCCATGAATCCGACAAATTGAACCACCATGATCAAAGGACCCGGTGTGGTTTCTGCCAACCCCAGCCCGTCAATCATCTGAGGGCCTGTCAGCCAGGCATACTGCGCAACGCCTGCCTGCGCGATGTAAGCCAAAACAGCATATGCGCCCCCAAAGGTCAGAAAGGCCGCTTTGGTAAAAAACATTGCTTCCGTATAAAAAACCCGATTGGACATGAAGGCATGCAACATGATCACAGGAACAAACCACAACATCACAAATACAACCATCAGAAGAATATTTCGTCTGGTGGAAGGATTAATGTGACATTCAATCGGATTTTCGCAAATCTTAACATAACCCGCATCGAAGTCCATGGCAGGTTTACTTTTTATGACATCGAATTTCCCGGGTAAAAAATGGCTGCCAATAAGTCCGATGAGGCCGGCACCGAGCACAATAACCGGGAACGGAATTTTGAGGAAATAGATAGCAATAAACGAGATCACGGCAATGCTCACCATGATGCCGTTCTTAAGGGCTTTTTTGCCGATCTTGATTACTGCCGACACCACAATCGCCATGATGGCGGCCTTGAGACCGTTGAAAATGGAGGCCACCCAAGAAACCGTACCATAAGCGGCATAGGTATAGCTCAGGGCAAACAGGAT
>JAFDCA010000283.1 GCA_019313025.1 Deltaproteobacteria bacterium | reverse complement strand
CGTGGATAAATACGGGAAGAAAGTGAGCGGTTTGATTTGACAGAATCGTAAGGCGGGTTAATGCATCACATGCCAGATTGTTATGCTTCGATATCCAGAAACACAATCTTAAAACATCGATGATCATTCTCGGTTTTGTTTAGGCTCACTTAAGGTTTTACTTTGTAAACCATAATCGGTTCAGTGATACCCTTAACAGCCACCGGAGGCAGGGCTTCAACGTCTATTTTACCCGAGAGCTGTTGAAACGTCGTATCGCTGATGAGGATTTCACCGCCATTTGCGATGCCCTGGAGTCTTGCGGCAATATTGACCGGCATACCGATGGAAGTATACTCTTTGATTCTTAATGAACCTAAAATGCCTGAAAACACCTTCCCTGTCGATACGCCGATTCCGATTTTAAGTTTTAATCCATTTTTTTCATGAAGTCTCTCATCAATTTCCATCGCCTTTCTCTGCATGGCCATGGCTGCTTTTACCGCATGGATCGCATGATCATCATGCGAGACAGGTGAACCGAATACCACCATAATGCTGTCACCGATATGTTTGTCCACAACACCATGATACTTATAGACAACCTCTCCCAGTGGCGCAAAATAGTCATTGTTTAAAAAAGACGCGAGTTTGTCTGGTGTAACATGCTGGGACATTCGAGTAAAACCACGAATATCGGAAAATAGGATCGACACCTCATGAAATGATGGTTTTAAAACTCCCTGTGCGTTTTCAATCTTTTTGTAAACCTGCTCGGACACGAACTGTTTTAAACGCTTCCGCACATTGATTGTACGGATCTTGGCTCTGAGTTCCACATTGTCAAACGGTTTGGTCAAAAATCCGTCGATCCCATCATTGGTCGCCTGAATCGCCGCTTCCATGGTTGTATACCCGGTGAGTATGATTCGAGTGATTTCCGGATTCAGGGACCCAATTACCGAAAGCGTTTCAAGGCCATTCAATCCGGGCATCTTATAATCTGAAATGACCGTTGAAACTTCAAAAAGATTCTTTTTGACAAACGCTATGCCGATATCACCGTTTTCAGCAGTATGGGTCTCATAAGGTTCGTTTTTTAGGGCGCGAACAACAGACCGCCGGATGCCCTCTTCGTCATCAATAAACAGTAATTTGTCCATGGGCTCCTTTTGCAATATTAGGGTTCATCCTATGTGCATCAAAATTCATGCCAAATTCCACTGGATCAATATCCAGTAGAATTTTTAAGATTATTTTTTGGACATCGCACCCGAACAACTTTATATCATTCATATTTGCGACAATTATGATTTTAAATGCTATGAATTTTAATTTTGGAATCAAATTAAAGGACAAGATCTGGTAGACTATCGTGCACGAAATACTGGGCAAACATGCACATATTTTTGTGCATTTTACATTCCCCGAAAATATGTTCCGATTTATCCGCCTTTGGCGAGATTCTTTTGGTTAGGGTCACAATTTCGGTAAATCACTTAATGATTCCGTTTCCATCGGGAAGATGTCTGAGTAAATGAGAGCGCGTTAAAGCGAATAGCCATGAGATGACCCAAATTATCGATAATTATCATATTCCCGCAGTATAATCTTAACACTTTTGTCCTGTTCGCTTTTACGCGGTTTTATTTGCGAGTTCTTGCAGATAAACGGAATGATTAAGGAACTAAAAAGGAATGTTATTCTGAGAACGGCCACGAGGAGAAATTTTTGATTTTTGCAGGAGAAAGAATGTTGAGATATTCTTTTCTTTATGGTATTTATAGATAAACGGTAAAAAGCGCTGATCCTTGTATTAAAATCTAATGACCATATCATGCACGAATCCAAACCCAATCCAGTCATCCAACATCATTCTCTTTCAATTCAAGGAAATAACAATGCCCGGTCATATCTTGAAATCCATCGATCGATCGGCCCATATTGCCGATAACGTGTATCTGAAAAAATCATATTTAGCCCTTTAACCATAATCTTGCGGATGTTTTCAGATACAGAAAGGAGAAATGTCATGGCACCACAGATTTCCTTTACAAAGTACGAAAATGAAGTGCTTCCCGACTTCAGAAAAAAACTCAACCTGGCTGAATCCACTGAAGATGTCATCAATTTTTTCGTCCAAACCATCATGGAATTATGCAACAGTATTTTTGAGGGTAAAATAGATTTTGATTATGAAGATATCACCCTTATTTTAGATCACGAGCCCCATTATATGATGAACAAGAGACTTTTTTATTCAGATCCGTTCACCTCTGTTTGGAATACTTCAGATCTTTCAAGGGTCATTGGCCGCTTTGCAAAATCTGCAATGAACCGTTATAAACGTCTTGAAAAATATTCAGAAACAACCGACACGAAAATTAGAAAATAAGCTCTTGGTCGTATGTGTTTACAGGATGTGCTTCCCCATGAAATGATAGTGACGGAGTGACGGAGTGACGGGAAAGAAACGATCGTGAAGACGTAAGTTGGTACCTATCTATTGTCCATCCAGAAATGGTAGATTTAGTTTCAGGCTAAGGCCGTAACCATTTTTCAACCGCAGACGCAGCAGCGCTACGTCGAGGAATGCAAAATTGCAAGAACACCGGTCTGGACCGAAAGATGCCATTTATGGATGGATAATAGGCAACTCCACCGCATAATCATCAAGCTTCGGAATTTTCTTAATCATGCCGTTCTCTTTGAGGAATTTTGCAAAGCGTTGATAACGGGCGCGATCCAGTGCACCCGGGCGAAGGGCAAAGCGAGAAAGTGTATCGCGCCATGCCAAGCGGTTTAAACGGTTATCCAGATCCTTTCGCCCCCGAACAAATAATTCCCAGCTTTCGTCTGAATGGTTGACCAAAAACTGAACCCCTTCTTCCAATGCATCGACAAACTTTCTGAGTGCTGTCCTTTTGACAAGATCTCGATGTGTAACCAGTATCAATTCATCATAAAAAGGAATACCATATTCCTCGACATAAAATGCACGGCCCGGCCGTCCTTCTATGTCCATTTGGTTCAGTTCGAAATTTCTAAACGCAGCGATAACGGCATCGGTGCGTTTAGAAAAAAGAGACGGATACAACGAAAAATTAACATTGACCAGCTTTACAGTATCCAGAGACAGTCCCTGACTTTCTAGCATGACTTTGAGGATAACGGTTTCAAACCCACCGATTGAATACCCTACGGTCTTACCTTTCAGTTGGGAAAAATTTTCTATGTCACTGTCTGCAAGCACAACCAGCGTATTTAAAGGCGTTGCAACGAGGGTTGCCATTCGGACCAGCGGCAATCCTTGATCAACATGAAGATAATGCTGAGGTTGGTATGAAACCGCAATATCTGCGTTTTTGGCAGCAACAAGTTTTGGAGGGTCATTCGGATTTGAAGGAACCTGAAAGCTGACATCCAATCCCCGCCGACTGAAAAATCCTTTTTCTAAAGAGATAAAGAGCGGTCCATGATCCGGGTTGACGAACCAATCGAGCACAACGATAATTTTTTCTGACGCGGATAAATTATTTGCACCGCCAGCCATCAGGGTTGCCACGATAAAAAATATGATAAGATATTTATGTTTCATTGATGATTTCCCTCCTGTTTTTTGTCTTCTTTTTGCCAGTAAACGATTTTGATCATAGCCCTGTCCACCAAAAAGTAAAGTGCCAGGGAAACGATACACAAAAGAGAAAGTGCCGCAAACATGATATCGATTTGCATGCGAGCATTGGCATGAAGCATATAAAATCCGAGGCCGCTACTGGATCCAACCCATTCGCCCACTACTGCACCAATGGGTGCTACAGCAGTCGCAACGCGCAAACCCGAAGCAAACGCTGGAAGCGCCGCAGGAATCCTGACATGTCGGATAATTGCCATGGGTTTTGCATTCATAACCTGTGCAAGTTCCAACCACTCGGGCTCGGTGCTGCGCATTCCATCGTAGAACGCTGCGGTCACCGGGAAAAAAATAATCAAAACTGCCATTCCAATCTTTGAACTCATGCCGTACCCCAGCCATAGGACGAGAAGAGGGGCAAGGGCAAATACCGGAATTGCTTGACTGATGACAAGAACTGGTAACAGCCAGCGTTTTAAAGACCGAGAAGCGATCATTACAAGAGCATTTAAAGCACCCAACAGTGTTCCAATCAGCAATCCGGCAATAATTTCAATCACCGTTGTCATGGCATGTTCCAACAAAGGGCCTGTGTGAGACAAAGCAGCTTCAACGACGCTTATGGGTCCGGGTAATATATATGCGGGTACGCCGGTCATGAAAACAATCGCCTGCCATATCAGTACCAACCCGAACAAAATGACGATAGGACGGATAAAAGTCATGAGTTGTTATTGCCCTCCAGCCTTTCGAGCAATGTTGCCTGCATGGAAATGATGGCTGAATCACCAGGATCACGTGGAGGCGATCCTGGCGGAATCAATGCATCGCTCAGTTTTGCTGGCCTGTCGGTCATAACATATATTCGGTGACCCAGGCGGAGTGCCTCAAGCGGATCATGGGTCACCATCAATACGGTTGCGCCTTCAACCAATTTTGCCGCCAAATCCTGAAGTTTGAGTCTTGTCAATGCATCAAGTGCCGAAAACGGCTCATCCATGAGGATCACGGAACGCTCTTCCATCAGTGTTCGCAACAGCGCCACACGTTGACGCATGCCCCCGGAAAGAGATGATGGAAGTACGTTAGCATATTCACCCAATCCTGAATCTTGGAGCAACGAAATCGCCTTTGAACGCTTTTTTGCCGTCATTTCACCCCGCAAACGTGCCCCCAAACAGACATTATCCACGACGCTCAGCCAGGGATATAACAGATCTTTTTGAGACATCCAGGCAGTCAGTCCCTTATGATTGTGGCTGTCACTAAAGCGAATTCGTCCGGAAAGTCCCTCTCGAAGGGTTCCTGAAATCAATCGGAGCAATGTAGACTTCCCACAACCACTGGGACCGATAAGGCATGTCCACTCACCGCCTTTTACGGTAAAATTTAAGAAACGAAAGATCTGCTCACCGGGATATGCAAAGGATACCCGTTCTAATTCAATGCTCGGAGCAGCCGGACGTCTCTCAAACCTTTCGTCGATTTTTGCTCTGTTATGCATGGTTCACCGGTCATACTATGGATCAGCTTGGGTTTGACCAGGGTTGGTATTAAACGCCGGCAAGCAGGAAGAAAAATAACAACGGAATGGTATCAACTTTCCTACGCCGGCATGATCCGTATCAGGTTCCAGGAGTCGAGGCTTATAGCCTCCTCTCAGCCGATTTACATCGGCTCCCCCAGTGACGTAATTATTTAACTGCTAACACGGGCTGATTTGTTTGTCAAATAATAGAAAAAACAGACGGATTCCGGCTTTGACAGTCAACATTTGCGGATCATCACTCGATTAGTT
>JAFDCA010000282.1 GCA_019313025.1 Deltaproteobacteria bacterium | reverse complement strand
TAGTGGGCGGTGGGTACATTGGTCTTGAACTGGGGTCCGTATGGCTGCGTCTCGGATCAAAGGTAACCGTGGTGGAAATGCTTCCTCAAATCGCATCCACCATGGACGGGCAGGTGGGTCGAACACTCGACCGAATTCTCAGAAAACAGGGGATGGAGATTCTTCTGAAAACACGGGTGTCCGGAGCCAAAATTCAAAACAACAATGTTCGGATGACCCTGGAAAATAAAGACAAAAAAAAGACCCTCACCTGTGATCGACTGTTGGTTTCCGTGGGAAGGCAACCCCTGACACAACATCTCGGCTTGGAAGACATCGGTATTAAGACAGACCCCAAAACCGGACATATTCTGGTGGACGAATCTTTTCGCACCAACATTTCAACCATCTATGCCATCGGAGATCTCATTCCCGGTCCCATGTTGGCTCACAAAGCGTCGGCCGAGGGTATCGCAGCGGTGGAATGCATCGCCGGACTCCCCGGGGAAGTGAATTACGATGCCATCCCATCAGTGGTCTACACCTGGCCGGAGGTAGCCAGTGTCGGGCTGACCGAAGAACAGGTCAAAGAAAGAAATATTCCCTACTGCGTGGGCACATACCCTTTCTCCGGTGCAGGGCGTGCCCGGTGTATGGGAGAGAAGGACGGCTTTGTCAAGCTGATCGCCCAATCCAAAACCGATCGGATATTGGGCGTGCATATCATCGGGCCCCGGGCGGCCGACATGATTGCCGAATGTGTTTTAGCCATTGAATTCGGGGCGAGTTCCGAAGACATCGCCCGTACCGTTCACGGCCATCCCACATTTGCCGAGGCGCTTCAGGAAGCGGCCATGGGGGTTCGGAAGTGTTCGATCTACGCTTCCTGAAGAATGTAACACTTTAATCTTTTAAGAGTATAACCGCTTCAGGTATAATTAAATTTTTTCTGAAAGATCGCGCCAAAGGCGGATAAAACTCGTGAATAAGGGCTCGAAATGAAAGAACCTGACAGAGCAACTGGTAAAGGTTTTTGCTCTAACAAGAAATTTCATCCATAAAGTTAGATCACCGACGGTTCTTTCAAAACGATCCCTAATCCACTCAGACAGCTTCCAGCCAAAAATTGAATCATAACTGAAGCTTCTTTGAAATCGAATTAATTCAAAGGAAAAATCTATTATTGTTTTCTATTGAAAATTTGTCGACTGACAGGACAAATCGATTTCTAAAACATGCACTGAAATTTTAGTGTAAGGATTTGGGTGAGACATCGACAAATCTGCAATGAAATATCAAAAAGCCTTGGTAAGAATATGATGACAGATCTTAAGAGCGTAGAAGGAGGCTTCTTTCAAAAGCTTCCAAAAGGAGTACATCATGGCCAACTTTGATTATGATATCGGGGTTATAGGTGGCGGCGCAGCAGGTTTAACAGTAACATCCGGATCTGCACAGCTCGGTGCCAAGACGCTACTCATCGAAAAGGAAAAAGAACTTGGGGGCGACTGTCTCCATTTTGGATGTGTTCCAAGTAAAACACTTATTAAAACTGCCCACGTTTACCACATGATGAAGACCGCCGAAAAATACGGACTTCCTAATGTCGACGTTCCCTCGGTGGATTTTAAAACCATATCCAATCGAATCAAATCCGTAATCGATGTCATTCAACGCCACGATTCTGAAGAAAGATTCTGCAATCTTGGTGCAAAGGTGGAATTTGGAGAGCCCGTGTTTGTGGATGAACACTCCGTTCGTTTGAACGGAAAGACGGTTTCGGCCAAAAGCTGGGTGATCGCCACCGGTTCTTCGCCATTTGTGCCTCCCATAGAGGGACTGGATACCATCGATTATATTACCAACAAAGAGATCTTTTACTTGGATAGTTTGCCGAAATCGATGATAATTTTTGGAGGCGGTCCTATTGGAAGTGAGATGGGGCAGGCGTTCAACCGGCTTGGGACCAAGGTATATATCGTGGATCGCAGTGACCAGATTCTCGGAAAAGAAGATAAAGATATGGCCGATACGGTCAAACAGGTGATGGAATCGGAAGGGGTGGTGTTCCATTTAAATACTTCCATCGAAGCCGTAAAAAATATCGGCAGAGAAAAAGAGGTGATCCTCAAAGATAAAGAAGGAAGAACCATCCGACTAAACGCAGATGCCATCCTGGTTGCGGTGGGAAGAACACCCAATATTCATGGACTGGGTCTGGATGATATCGGTATCAAGCTCAACCGCACCGGCATTGAAGTCGATAGGCGATTGAGAACCAACCACAAACACATTTATGCTGCCGGAGATGTGAACGGCGGCTATCAGTTTACCCATGCAGCCGGATACGAGGGAGGAATTGTCGTCAGCAATGCCATTTTCCGTCTACCCCGAAAAACAGATTACACTTATTTACCGTGGTGCACCTATACCGATCCTGAACTGGCGAGTATCGGGATGAACGAAAGATCCGCCAGGACCGCAAGGATTGACTATTCTGTCTGGATCGAAGCGTTTAAGGACAACGACCGGAGCTTGGCCGAGGGCGAAAAGGTCGGGAAAATCAAAATGCTTCTGGATGAAAGAGAAAAACCCATCGGCATCCAGATTGTCGGTCCCCATGCCGGAGATTTGGTCAGTGAATGGGTGGCGATTTTAAACGGAAAAGTAAAGCTTTCCACTTTAGCGGCGGCCGTTCATCCGTATCCGACCATCGGAGAGATCAACAAGAAGGTTGCCGGAACCTATTTTACACCTAAAATTTTTTCGGACAAGATTAAAAAAGGACTTAAATTCTTTTTCAACCTCAAAGGACGTGCATGCGGTCCTGAAACATGTGAAGAATAAAAAAGAGGAACCAACAAACATGGAGACATACTACAAACCTGAAGATCTGCCGAAGTTTGAGGAAATTGGAAAGAATTCTCCGGACCTGGCAAAGAAGTTTTTCGACTACTACGGTGCTGTGTTTGCAGAAGGGGAACTCACGGAAAGGGAGAAATGCCTGATTGCCCTGGCCGTGGCCCATACCGTGCAGTGTCCTTATTGTATCGATGCATACACACAGGCATGCCTTGAAAAGGGCTCCAATCTTGAAGAAATGACTGAGGCCGTTCATGTTGCGGCGGTCATACGGGGCGGTTCATCGCTGGTGCATGGCGTTCAGATGCGAAACACTGCCGAAAAACTGTCCATGTAAACCCTCAATATTTAATGTAAAAAATGCCGAGAGACCGGACATCAGGTAAAGACTTAAATGGACACCCCAAAGAACCTGGCGGAATTGCGCCTTTTAGCGCTACCCTGTCTCGTCATGACCTGAAACTTGCTCGGAAGGCAACCCGGACACTGCAGGTTAACCTGGGATTTCTCTGCAACCAGACCTGCAGGCACTGCCATCTCAATGCAGGCCCTGATCGCAAAGAAAACATGGATTTGGGAATCATCCGGGAGGTGATATCCTATGCCCTTAGGGGCGAATTTGATATCATCGATATCACCGGTGGTGCACCTGAGCTGAATTCCCATCTCAACACACTGATTGAAGGTGTCCATCATGATATGTCCCGGATCATGCTTCGTTCGAATCTTTCGGTGTTAAACGATGGCAAAAGAGACCATCTCATGAAATATTTGAGTGAAAAACGGGTGGTCATGGTGGCCTCATTTCCTTCTTTAAATGAAGTTCAGGCGGATTCACAAAGGGGCGACGGCATATTTGAAATAAGTGTCGACGCACTGAAAAAACTGAACCGTTTGGGATACGGACACAAAGACACCGGTCTTGAGCTGAATCTGGTATGCAATCCCACCGGTGCATTTTTACCACCGGATCAGTCACAAACAGAAAAGAGATTCCGACAGGTGCTGAAAAGAAAATGGGGGATTGTGTTTAACAATCTTTATAACTTTGCCAATGTGCCTCTGGGCCGATTCCGTCAGTGGCTGGTCAGAACGGACAATCTGGATCGATATGTGAAGAAGCTTTATTCAAGCTTCAATGCCTGTGCGGTGGAGGGATTGATGTGCCGGACCCTTGTTTCAGTCTCCTGGGACGGCTATCTTTACGATTGCGACTTTAATCTTGCCCGGGGAATTTTTATGGGCGGTCGCAGAATCCATGTTTCTGAAATACCGGGACCTCCCGAACCTGGCAGTCATATTGCAACAGCCGACCACTGCTACACCTGCACCGCCGGGGCGGGATTTACGTGAGGGGGGTCTATAAGCACCTGAGGTTCAGGATAAAACGCTATTCATTTGGAAATTTGATTGCTTCAAGCATAATTAACTTTTTGTTGAAAAGGAATATCGAAGAAAATGACAGCCATGCACAAAAACGAATTTATTAAAAAAATTGACGTCAATGGGAGAGAATATCGTATCGCGGATATCACGATGCTCGAAAAAAAGGGGATTGCGGATATCAAACGGCTTCCCTTTTCCATCAGAGTGCTGGTGGAAAACTTGTTAAGGAAGTTTGACGGACGGACAGTGAAGGAAGAAGATCTTATAAATATTGCAAGGTGGAAAAAATCATATGACGAGCCCGTGGAAATACCCTTTCATCCGGCCCGTGTACTGATGCAGGACTTTACCGGGGTTCCGGCGGTGGTCGATCTGGCAGCCATGCGGGATGC
>JAFDCA010000281.1 GCA_019313025.1 Deltaproteobacteria bacterium | reverse complement strand
TTACGCATAAAGAAATGAAAGGTAAGCCCTATAAGCCCAAACCGGGTGAATATGTTATGATAAAAATAAAAGACAACGGTACGGGGATGGATCAAAAAACCATTACACGCATTTTCCAACCATTTTTTACCACAAAGGAAATGGGTTTGGGTTCGGGACTTGGGCTGGCATCCTCATATGGAATAGTAAAAGGACATGGTGGATATATCGATGTTGAATCCGAAAAAGGACATGGGTCGGTTTTTAGCATTTTTCTCCCCGCATCGGAGGCGTTAATTCAAGACGATCCGGTAATTAGCGAGCGCATCGAAGAAGGAGATGAAACCATCTTGCTGGTGGATGATGAAGAGATGATCGTTGATGTGGGTGTCCAGTTGTTGGAAAAACTTGGCTACACCGTCCTTGAAGCCAGGAGTGGTAAAGAGGCAATTCGGATATATCAAGAAAACAAGGACATCATTGATATGATTATTTTGGATATGATTATGCCCGATATAGGAGGTGGTGAGGTCTATGATAAAATAAAAATGATCGATCCTGAAGTTAAGGTTCTTCTTTCAAGTGGTTATAGTGTTGAAGGACAGGCAACGGAAATATTAAATAAGGGATGCAGCGGTTTTATTCAAAAGCCGTTTAACCTTAAAAGTCTGTCAATAAAAATCAGAGAAGTTTTAAACAAGCCCTTATAGCTGACAGTGGAAATTCTAATAAAAGCTCGCGTACAATGAAGCTTATTTGATTCCCTCTTCGGGCCTTCATTTTACGTTGATTATTGAAGGGTGTTCAGGTAAAAGCAAATAACAATTATATGAATTTAACAACTGTGTAACTTGCCGAAAACGAAGCGATTTGTTTTGATAAACTTGAATTGGTGGTTGACTTTCCACGAAGGTTATGATTCATTTCAATAAAAAATCGGATTATAATTATCATGTCAACATGGCGTTGTCATGTGGTTCATATAACGTTAAAATTAACTGAATGGCTGGAGCTTTGAACCTATGAAATCTTTTGTGAGAACATTGGGTATTGTTGGAATATGCCTGTTTTTGTCAACGACAGTCGTCTTGGCTGAAACAAAATATTATATTAATGACAGCATGAAAATAACCATGCGGACGGGACCTGCAACAGACCGAAAAATAATTGCTTTACTCAGTGTTGGACAAGAGGTGGAAATTCTGAAAGCCGAAAATGAGTGGACTTTGGTGCGATTGACCAATGGCAAAGAGGGCTGGGTAATCAGTCGATTTCTTACCGATCAAACCCCGGACAGTATACAATTGGAAGCATTAAGAAAAAATCACAGTATGCTTCAGACCAAAGCCGAATCACTCATGGAAGAAAACCAGGCACTCAAAGCCGAAAATAAAAAGCTCAGCATCGATCTTAACAGCAGCGAAACAAAACAAAGGGATCTAAGTAAATCTTACGACACCCTCAAAAGAGAGTCCAAACAATTCTTGGATTTACAAGCCAAATATAAAGAATCAACTTCTAAACTCGCGGCGCAGACTCAAAAAGCTGAAAAGTATGAGGACGAGTTAACAAAACTGCTTTGGAGTAAAAATATTAAATGGTTTTTAAGCGGAGCCGGTGTGCTTGTTCTTGGATTTATCATCGGCTTTAGTACAAAACGCCAACGGCGTCATTCATCCCTGTTGTAAATAAAACTGAAGAAAATCTTTGGGTCTTCCATGCAAAGGATTATTATAAGCCATCTTAAAACATACATCTAAGGCCCAATTACGGTGTTGCCCCGCATGACGGGATTTAAAACGAGTCTCTTCAAAAAGGTTGTCCGCCATAAGCCTTTGGAAAACTGCGCTTTTTCATCGGCTTGCGTCCCCGAATGCCGGGATTTCCCAAAGCTCAATGTGTTCTTGAACCTGATTTGCATTCTTGAGATGGCTTGCGGTCATGTTCGGATGAGATACTTGCGTGTGTTTATCCCTTTTTTCCGCGCTCATCCTGGCGTAAAAATTCTGAGATATTTAACATTCCAATATTCCATTGTTCCATTATTCTACTTTAGATATTCAACCGAAACTCATCTTCGAAAAAAATCACTCTAAACACACATGTCAAAGAAAAGACGATCCATAAAGATACCTCTTAAACGGCTGCTTAAATGGTCTCCGCTGGTCATTGCCCTCATGTGCGGAATTATGCTGGTGTATTGCTGGTATCTTTCCATTCAAATAGATAAAAGATTTTCAGGGAGGCGATGGAGCATACCTTCCAAAGTTTATTCAGATACAACCATACTATATCCCGGACAAAAAATAAATCGACCACTTTTTAATGAAAAACTCCGCCGTTTAGGGTATCGGGAAGTTGTTCATCGGCCGATGAATAAAGGTGAACTCAATCGGTCTGCATCCTTTATACAACTCTATCTTCACGATTTTATCGTCCCATCGAGATACAAGGAAGGCATTCCTGTGCAAATCAGGTTTGATGAAAATCTTATTGAATCGATAACCCATTTAAATACAGGTCAGCCATTTCCCATTTTGGAGCTTGAGCCGGAGGAGGTCATGTTATTTTTTGGGCCTCATCGAGAACGACGACAACTTGTTTCCATAAATCAAGTCCCTCAGCATCTCATCTATGCTGTTTTGGCTGCTGAAGATCGTCGGTTTTACACACATAAAGGACTGGATCCAAAGGGAATATTGAGGGCGATTTACACCAACCTTCGTCACGTCTCCATTCGTCAAGGGGGCTCTACCATAACCCAGCAATTGGCCAAAAATTATTTTCTTACACCCAAGAGGACGTTCATTCGAAAACTAAAAGAGCTTTTCATGTCTATTACCATCGAGGTGATGTACGATAAGAATGAGATTCTCGAAATTTATCTCAATGAAATCTATTTGGGTCAAAAAGCATCAGAAGCGATAAACGGTATCGGTGAAGCATCTTTTTTCTATTTTGGCAAACCTGTGAGCAAACTGTCCCTTGTCGAAGCCGCGACGCTGGCCGGACTGATTAGAGGTCCCAATCATTATTCTCCTTATATTGATAAAGACCGTTGTCTAAAACGGAGAAATATGGTGCTGAACGCTATGTATGAACAGGGATGGATCTCAGATGAAGAACTGAAAATAGCATTGTCTTTACCGGTGCTGGCAGTTGGTTATGCATCTTACGGTAAAAAAGCTCCTTATTTTATGGATTATTTATCTGAGCAGCTTTCATTGCTGTATTCTCCACAAGACTTATCCAGTCTTGGCTTGTCGATTTATACAACTCTGGATACCCAGGTCCAATTGGCTGCGGAAGACGCATTGAACAAGGGGCTGGATTTTCTGGTGAAGTCAAACCCGGAATTGCACCGTTCAGATCCTCAAAAACAGCTGCAAGGTGCTGTTATTGTAATGCAGCCGAAAACCGGTTATGTCTTGGCCATGGTAGGCGGACGCAATTACGGTGTCAGTCAGTTCAATCGAATTACTCAGGCAAGGCGACAGCCCGGAAGTGCATTCAAGCCCTTAATATACTTGAGTGGATTGGATAAATTCACTCCGGCCTCCATACTATCCAATGAATCCAAAATTTATGAAATTGATGGAAAAGAATGGATACCCCAGAACTATGCGCCGATGACGGAGGAACGCGTTCGGATGAGAGATGCTTTAGCGAGATCCATAAATTTGGCGACGGTTGATCTGGCCATGCAACTGGGGATAGATCAAATCATCAGCACGGCGAACAAGTTCGGATTTTCAACCCCTTTAAAACCCTACCCCTCCATTGCGTTGGGATCCTTTGAGGTGATACCGTTAGAGTTGGCGCGTGCGTATTGTCCTTTTGCTGCAGATGGTGTATTATCTTATCCGCTGGCGTTGAAAGAGGTTCTGGACGAGAAGGGTGTCATTCTGGAGCGGAGACATATGAGCATCAAGCAGGTTACGACGCCCGAAAAAGCCTTTATTATGAGTTCATTGTTGCAAAGTGTTGTGGAGAATGGCACCGCAAAATCATTAAATGAGATGCGAATAGATTTTCCGGTTGCCGCCAAGACCGGTACCACCAACGATTATAGGGATGCCTGGTTTGTGGGATATACGCCGGACATTTTGGCTTTGATATGGGTGGGATTCGATGATGGCGCTTCCATTCACGCCTCAGGCTCTAAAGCCGCCTTGCCGATTTGGGCCGGTCTCATGAATGCCTTGCCTCAATATGTGTCGGGAAGTTGGCTTAGGATACCGCCGGGAGTCGTCAAACGGGTTGTTTGTTCAGAAAGCGGACAACTGGCTATTGAAGACAGATGCCCTCATCCAAGAGAAGAATATTTCCTGGTGGATCATGTCTCCGTTGAAAGTTGCCTAATTCATGGAGACGGAGATTCATTTGGAAGG
>JAFDCA010000280.1 GCA_019313025.1 Deltaproteobacteria bacterium | reverse complement strand
TGAATATGCTCTAAGACATGCCTGCAAGAGATAAAATCAGCCGGGTATCCTGTGTATTTTTCCGAGTAATAATCATTAATTACGTGAGCGATGTTTTGAAATCTGCTATTTAATCGATCCTTTTTGTAGCTCGGATCAAAGCCGAGACCGCGGTTTTCGCCAAATTGACATAGCAGATTTAAAAATTCACCTTGCCCGCAACCGATGTCAATGATGTCCTTATGATGAAGCTGATACTTCTCAACCATTTTTTTTGCAAGCGACACAGCATATTCATGAAAAATAGACGAATAATGCAAAGAATTCTCATATTTTTCTGAATAGTTCAGTTTCTTGGTATCAAACACTCTGTTGAACGCATGGCCGCATTGATGGCAGAAAGATAGGTGAATATCCCCTTTTGGAGCTTGAAGCGCTTCTTCCTCGCTGGAACACAAAACATTGCAAAAAACGGGCACATCATTAATCTGAACAACCGGGTAGGTATGCTCACTTGTGCAAACCGGGCAAAAACTATCTTTGGTGGGTGGTTGTCGGGTCAACTTATGATGTCTCGGGTTTGCGGTTCACCCAGCGCAAGTATGGCGGGATTGAGCTTCATTTGGCTTAAATTGTGCCGGATTTCCTTTCGATAGACAGGATTCATTACAATCACAACATCCGGACGATATGATTTCAAATATTCCGGAGCGACGATGGCCTGGCCCGTACCTGCCATGAAGGTGCCTTGTCGATATGGATTAATATCCACAGCATAGTCGATAAAATTCGAATTGGGCACAGAGTTTAAAAAAGTTACCCCTTTTGATCCTGAACCCCATATAACTATTTGTTTGTTTTCATTTTTGGCCTTTTCTATAAAGTCGCACCAGAATTGAACAGCTGCAGCATATCTTTCTTTAAAGTTCCTAATATATTTTTCTAAGCCTTGTAGGTCTTTTTCAAACCGCAGTTTGGGATGCGTTGGCTTTGATGCCGGTTTGGTTTCAATGATGAGATACTGCCCTTGATAAACGGTTTTTAATTCCAAAATATCGAATCGGCAACTTCTAAAAAGCCTGGCCAAAGAACCTGGGCTGAAGTAGGAGCAGTGCTCGTAGTAGATATCCTCAAAGGCGCACTCCCGAAGGATGCGAGTTACATCTGGAACTTGGAAAAACACTATGGTATCTTGTCTATCTCCAATTGCATACCTTACTGAGTTTATCAATTCTGCGGTTTTGTGAATATGTTCCAGGGTCATACGGCAGCACACCATGTCGCCACGGTAATCGGCATATTTTTCCGAATAATAGTCTTTTATAAATTCAAGCCGCTCGTTTGAGGAATCACTGCCACGCCCGCCTACATAGGCAGGATCAAAACCCACACCCCAATTATGTCCAATTTCGCAAATTAACTTGAGAAATTCTCCTTTGCCGCATCCGATTTCAACGATCCTTTTATGATGCAAATCATATTTTTCGACCAGCTCTATGGCAAGCCTCTCGGCAAAAGCATTAAATGTCTCTGAATATCCTTGCGATTCTTCGCAATCGGAGGAGTAGCGGATCAACTCCGAATTAAACGCAGTATTTGAAATGAACCCGCAAACTCTGCAAAAACCCAAGGCTAAATCCCCTCGCGGGAAATGCAGCGCTTCATACCGAGAAACGATGTTCAATACGCTATTGACCGGCACATCGGTGATCTCGTGAAAAAGTTGCATATTCGGAGACGCGCAGCTCGGACAGGTCATTTTTTTTGCAGTTCGCTTTTCACTCTGATACAAATCCGCTTTCAATGATTTTCTTATCATAAAGGTATTTTTTAGCTTCTTTAAATTATATTATTTCCGGTTCCGGAACCGGAACGATAAACTTCCCACCTCTTTCTTTATACTGCAGCTGTTGTTCCATGATTTCTTCAGCGAAATTCCAGGCCAGGATCAGCACATAATCAGGCATTTCCTGCATGAGTTTTTCGACCGGGTAAATTGGTAAATGCTTGCCTGGCATGTATTTTCCATGTTTATGGGTATTACGATCAACTACAAAATCAACCAATTCAGTACCAATATCTACATAATTAATCATCATGGTGCCTTTGGCAGCAGCTCCATAGGCCGCAATTCGATTCCCCTTGGCTTTGAGTGTGTTCAAAAGCTTCAACAGATCAATTTTTAGCATTTCAACTCTGTTGGCAAAATCCTGGTAATAATCAATTTTATCCATCTTCTGGGCGCCCTCAGCGGCCAGTAGATTTTGAACGCTTTCGCCGACTTGGTCATTAAGTTCCACATATAGCCGAAGTGATCCCCCATGAATGGGAATTTGTTTTACTTTATTTATGAATAGCAGATGCCGCCTAAACAGATGATCCAAAGCGGTTAGCGAAAAATAACACAAATGCTCATGGTAAATTGTGTCGAATTCACATTTGTCTGCTAATTCTTTTACATAGGGTACCTCGATTACTGCAACTCCATCGCTTTTTAATATGGTGCGAATACCTTCGACAAAACCATTGGTATCTGCTACATGAGCCAGCACGTTGTTGGCATGCACTACATCAGCCTTTTTCCCGTCATCAAGTAACTGCTGAGCAAGCTCTTTTGTAAAAAATTTATTCAGAGTGGGAACACCCATTTCTTCTGCGGCCTTTGCTTGACCCGGCGCCGGGTCGATGCCCAAGACGGGGATATCATTATCCACATAGTTTTTTAACAGGTATCCGTCATTGCTGGCCAGCTCGATGACCAGACTATGGTCATCTAGCTTTCGCGACTTAATAAGGTCCACCACATTTTCTTTGGAATGCGCCAAAAGCGATGGGATAAACGAAGAATAATACTCATAACCATTGGTAAATAACTCTTCCGGCGGTAATGTCTCTAAAATTTGCACCAAACTGCAGTTTGGGCAAAATGCGACTTCTAATGGGTAAAACTGTTCCGGATTTTTGAGCATTTCCCGGGTTAGGATACGATCCGATGGTGGTTTATCGCCCAAGTCTAAGATAAGTTCTAATTCGGACTTTCCGCATGAGCGACAATCGGAAATCTTACTCTGCATCTTATGCCTCCATTTGTAATTGATCGGATTCTTTCCATCGCAAATCCTCAGACAGATGATTTTCATCAATCAAGCTCTTGATATGAGCAATTCGCATGTATTTGGGCCCCTCAAATTCATCGAGTGTAAGACCCACCTTTTTATATTCATTATAGAGCTGTTCAATGCCGCGTCGTGCTGTCCATTGGGGCTTAAATTCGTGCAGGCAACGCGCAATTTTATCGCAATTTACGCGATAGCAGCGCTTATCGGGCCCCGCATCCGGTGCATAGTCGACTCTACAGTTGGGTACAATGTCTTGAACAATTTCGGCGATCTCTTTGATTTGGTAATT
>JAFDCA010000279.1 GCA_019313025.1 Deltaproteobacteria bacterium | reverse complement strand
TCTATAAACATTACTTATCATTACTTAGTATTACTTTACACAGTACCTATATAGTACCGCTTTTTATTTATCCGTGGACTGAAATTATCAGGTCGAAAGAGAGGTCTGCTAACAAACGAATTTACAGGATTACAATAAAAATATGATATATAATAAACAATTTACATAAATTTTGGAGCAATATATTTTCAGTCCGTCAACCTTTGGCCTAAATTCAATAAAAACAACACATCATATAAAAGAGAAGCCAAAACGTTACTGATTGTTTTTTCAAATATTATCCAATATTGTCCAATAAAGTCCTCACTATCATTCTCCGAATATTTGACAAAAGAAGCTATTACGTCAGCCTATCCCTATCAATGACGATAGTATTCTCTGCATGTAAAATGAGGCATCTCTGGGTCCAAAAGGACAGCTTAACCTTGTTAAATAAGGATTATTACAGGGACGAGCCATGCAATAACTGTGAGTGCGAATGATAATAAATAATGTTTTATAATATTGAAATTAATTTTCATTTAAACGCTCCATACCTGCCCAAGTAAATTTTTTCAGAGTTTTTGACGTATATTCAAACAATTTAATTACATGCAAGTATGTATATAATCTAAAAGACCCATCTTGCGTTTAATCCAAAACGGTCAAAAAGGAATTTGGTATCATCAATAATGCGGAAGGAGGGTCTCCAGTCAAGACCAATAGCAATTGGAACCTTATTGAAGCGATATTCGAGACCAAGTTCACCTAAAACACCCAATCGAAACGGATCACCCAGCCAGGTAAATACGCCGGCGCCGATATAATAATAAAATGCCTCGCCCTCTAGTGGTTTAACAATAAAGTCCGATAAAGCTTCAATGCCCACACCATCGCCAAATGAAACATCTGCATGAATACGATGACCTTTAAAGCCAAAAACGGCATCCACTGCAACATTATTGCCCACGATGTCACCAAACCGAACACCAACCTCCTGCGCCATTCCAAGGCTGGCTAAAAGCATCAATAAAATAAAAACTAATCGTAATTTTATCATTTGTTTTTCTCCTTATTTTAGGATTGTGTGTTAACTTTTCTGCAATGATCGTCAGTACTCTTTATGTTTTATGTAATTATTGGATTTATATTCTAAATCAATTTCAGAACTAATAATTTTTAATAGAATTTGTGTCATTAAGATCATCCGATGGGACAAATCCACCCGACTTTACTTTCATCCAATTTTCATTATAGTCAATCGTTAAGACTGAATCACCCATGGATAATGTGTACAGAACCTCTGAAGAATCGGTAGGTTCAATTTTAACATCTGCACTATCAATTACATACATAATCCGGGATTGCATATTTGCCCTCTCCGCATCTATTTCCATTCTTTTTAACAGATAACGGCCCAGGACAATCCCAATAATGATAATGCCTACTATGGCAATACGTTCTTTTGTCATGATATTTCCGATTAGGGAACTTTAATCGCTTGCTTAATAGCAACCTCCACCACCGTACCGGCCGGAACCTGAATATGTTTGCCACCGGCTAAAAGAGCCAGACCGGCACCTACAGCGGCACCGGCACCGGCATCGCCTGCTGCTGCGCCGATTAATGCCCCAGCACCTACAGCACGTGCGGCACCGCCGCGACCGCCTTCAGCCCCTACCTCATCGGTATCCATGGCGACCAGCTGACCATTTATACTAATCTTATCAAACGAGACCACAATGCGTTGGTTACCAATCCTGCGTCCGCCAATAGATTCTAAAACTTTGCCATAGATTTCACTTCCCTTTGGTGCTACCATAGAACCGTTAACAATCAGATCGGCTTCCAGAACACATTTAAACATGGCGCCTGCTTTATGTGAAGCAGTGCTGACATCCTCAGATGTTTTGATCATAAGTTTTGTTCCGGCAGGAATTTCTGTGCCGCTTGCTGCTGGAGCTGCAGTCGCAGCAGCAGCGGTCGATGCAGAAGGTGTTGCCTGGCTACTTGTTTGTGTTTCAGGCTCGGAGACTGAGAATGTCAGTGATTTAATTTCCGCGATTGCTACTTCCTGGATGGCGCCACTTGTTTCAAACTTGATTGTAGTTTCATCTCCACCTTTAAATTTTCCCTCCAGGGATAGTCCGTTTTTTAAAACCAATGTATCTGCCTGAGCAGTGCAGATTAATATAGAAAACAATAATAAAATCATGTACTTCTTGTTCATAATATTCTCCTTTGATACGGGCGTACGTGATACATGATGCGAGATACGGGATTAGGAATCCGACATCTCATATCTTATATCTTTTTTATAAATTTCTTAACGCTACCTAAAGACTCTGAAATCCTATACCAACTTTGAACAGATGGACGATACCATCACGATAAAAACTGTTAGACATGTAACTAAAATTGTAGGCTGCATTTATGAATATTTTTTCATCGGTAAAAAAGTAGCCGCCAAGACCTAAACTAAAAGCAAAACCGGAATCCCCATCCAGAAGTAGCAAATTTGGACCCGTGTATTCAATCCTGGAAAATTGAATACCAGCACCACCTTGTAAATATCCTTTTAAATTTTCTGAACCAAAAAAATATTTACCTTGCAATAATATAGGAATTGAATGATAATTGATACGACGGTCATTTTCGCTGTCCTCATCATGACCGGCCAGATATGTAATCATTACTCCACCGGACATATTTCCGTCCATATTAACCTGTTCATAGGTAAAATCGAACGCATAGCCGTCCAGCGTATTACCGGTGGCTTCTCCAACCAGCGATGCATAACCCCCATTGAATGACATTAACTGGGACCAACTTTTAAATTGAGCCGATGCATTTGTGGCATACACGGAAATTGCCACCATGAGAAAAAATACTTTACTGTACTTCATAATAAATACCTCTATAAATGTGATGAATTGGATTTGGTTATCTGATTATTTATATAAAAAAACTTAACTATAAATTAAACCGATAATTAGCATTTAATAGAATGGAGAATCTTTTCAAAAAGCCGACTTCAGCGCGCACCTGCCAGTTCTTATTAAACTCATACTGACCGCCCAACAAAAAATTCCAGGGCCGGTCCGGTTGTTTCTCTAATGAATAATTAACCGAGTTTCCTCCGCTATCGGTGAGAATTTTGTCCATAATCACATCCACTTTGGCCTGATCCCGGGGATCCAGATTCTGGTACCATTCGCTGTTTTGATAGTCACCCAGCTGATCTCCCAAATCCGGTGGCAATACTTCCGAGAGCAGTACAGTACCGGTGGTTGTATTCAGTAATTTTTGATTCATAGCACCAATCCAAAAGGATGCTTTTCTTTGCCCGCTCAGTTTTATCGTTCGGCCATAACGGATACCAAATATGCGTGAACGAACCGGTTCGTTCAGTTTATCAAGATCAGTCCAGGCCCAATTGATATCAAACGACAACCAGTTCTGATTTACTCCAATTGCGGTGGTTAGGCCAAAGCCATAATAATTGCCTTTAAAATCAGCAGAGGATTCAAATGCTACCGGTTCTTTTATTTTCACCTTGGTTTCTGATGCTGCCCGGCCGATCAAGCCATAGACACTAAGAAAAGGAAAAAGCCAAAGATCAAAACGGCTGTTAACCGTGGAGATTTTAGAATCTGCTTTATCAAAAGAAATAAAATCAACAACCTGTGTTGGATTTTCATTGACACTTAATCCAAGATCACTAATGGCAATATCCTGATGCATATATAAAAAATTTATATTGATACCAACCGGATAGGGCAAATCAAAACCCCTCTCAATCGCTTTGCGTCCCCATATCGGAAAAATATTATCATAATCTTTTAATATACTATCCCGTTGTACCTGAGTCAGGGCCAGATCCGGATTCTGCTGGGCCTGAGAATTGGCCCAAGTAAGGAAAACTACTAACAGGATGAATATAAATCTACTCACCGTGCAACTCATTTTATCTACTCCTTTATTCAATCTATCAGTTCGATATCATTTAGTTCAAAGCTTCTATCGAATACCGTGGGCCCGGGACCATAGAATCGAAAGAGCAGGAAGAACCGGTGTCCTCTGTCGGTTGGTATCCAGTTGGCCTCTTTGCCTTGGGGCGCCTCAGGACCAAAGTAGACATCTACACTGCCGTCCTTGTTCTTCTTGAGGCCAGGCATGTTTGAATCAACACTGCTCTTCGACTTCTCCCGGATATAGGAGGCCGTTTCAAGGTCATAGACGGTCACTGCCCAGAAATCCTTCACCGGCACGTTCGGCGGTACTACCAGCTTGTAATTCTTGCTGCCGTCCAACCACTCACCGTCCGCAGTTTCCGCATTGTCCAGGTAGAAGGTAGCCGAACCATAGTTTTTCACACTGGAGATGATCGCGTAATATGATGCCCCACGTGCGTGGTAATCAAAGTAGCCTGGAAACTCGTAGCTGAAGTCGGTTTCGACAACGCCTGGTGGAATCAACAGGCTCCACTTTTTACCCTCATACATAAGTGGGTTCAGATAGCGATGGTATTGCTCGAGCATGTATTGCAGAGCTTCGGGAGCTGCGGCGGCATATATCTCCCTGGCTTTAGCATCGGGTTTGAATGGTTTGCCTTTCTGGATGCCGATCTTGTTGAGCAGCCCCATCATGGCCTTGTTCTGTTCTTCGACTAACTCCTCCTGAATGATCTGATTAAGTTCTGAATAGATGGTCTCATCCATCACCGGTGTGCCTTCCATAACTTTCCCATAAATATCGATGTATCTGTTCTTGGGTGGATTCTTGGCCATTGCCAGCGGATATATCTTGATCTTCTTCGCAAACTCAGCGGCCTTCTTCACATTCTCCTGGCTGGCATCCGGGATGATAGCACGCAGGATGGCGAAGCCGTTGTTGGTGCGCTGGTGATACGTGAAAGATTTTGGCAGTAGCGGCCCCTGGTAAC
>JAFDCA010000278.1 GCA_019313025.1 Deltaproteobacteria bacterium | reverse complement strand
ACACGTGCGTCGGTCTATATAATAAAGAAATCTCATTAAATGTGGAATATACTCAAGCGCGCGCTTGCGTATGCTACATAAATATGATGAACCTATATGATGAGGATAGAATAGAGTTTATCTCATAAGGCTGTGCAGTATCTGAAAGCCCTTCTTGTAGAGTGTATTATACCAAGACATGCCTCACGAATAAATGAAGTAAGTGATATCGCAAAGGCTGCTAACTATAAAGTAATCGGCCAAATTACACAAAATCGCAAAGCCATTGATCCTGCTTTTTACATAGGCGAAGGAAAACTTGACGAGATCAGGAGAGCAATCGAAGAAACTTCAATTGAGGTTGTGATCTTTAGTCAACAACTTTCTGCTGGTCAAATATTCCGAATAAAAAAGAAACTTGGTGATAGAATTCGTGTTCTCGATAGAAATTTACTCATTCTCGAAATCTTCGAAAAACGTAGCGCTACAAAAGAGGCCAAGCTTCAAGTGGCATTAGCCAGATTGCGCTACACATTTTCCTGGGGTAGAGAATCAGTTAGGATGAAAGGGATTACCAGCGAACAAATGGGTCGAGGCGGCCCAGGCCATTACCCTTACAAAGCCTATGAATCAGCGTCACGTAAACGAATAAGCAAAATCGAAGGTTTACTTCGAGAAATAAGATCGAAAAAAACTCATCTTCGCAAGTATCGAGGAAAAGCTGGATTTCGAATCGTAGCTTTGACAGGCTACACTCAAAGTGGGAAAACTACCCTATTCAACAGATTGGCTTCAGAATCAAAGGAAACAGGGATGGGCCCCTTCACTACGCTATCAACATTTGCCCGAAAAGTCTCAACATCTTCACAAAGAAAAACTGATGATTCATTCATAATTATTGACTCAATTGGATTCATAGAAGATCTCAATCCTCTGCTTCTGAACGCCTTCCACACTACCTTGAGTGAACTAGTAAATTCCGATCTAATTCTTCTGTTTGTAGACGGTAGCGATAAGATTGAAATCGTGAAAAGAAAAGTCTTGTCCGCTCGCAAAATCATGGATGAAAAACTCAGTGGAGTCCCAGTTCTAATATGCATCAATAAGATCGATATTACGACGCGTGAACACTTGGACACAGTACTTGAAGAAACCCGTAAAATATTCGATACAGAGGAAATATTAGAGGTAAGCTCCAAAACTGGAGCCAACTTGCCAGAACTTCTATGTAAGATTACTGAATTGCTGGCTATGAAAGTTACAAACATGTGACCATATATGACGAGCCAAATCTAGTAGGTGTACTAGTAACAGTTGCATGACAGATTTCTTAAAGAGATCTTTTCACAACATTCTAGACACCAGATGTGACTGCAAATATCACAGTGACCAATTGTTATGTCGTCCAACTTGAGGGCGAATTGACAATTGTTATCCTTTTCGTCGTCGCTGGTCGATACGTATTCAAGCTTTTCACAACTGTGAGTATTCTTGCTTCCACATTGTGGACAAACGCCAATCGCCATACGATGCAAATTCACCAATACATTTTTCTGGATGGTTTCTTGCATGATCTCTCATCTTAACTTTTTTTAAATCTAAACTCACACGTCAGATCGCAGTTTTAGCACTTAAAAACTTAATTTGATACACTTATAAGTTGATATATGCATAATATACTATATGTATAAGCATGATTTAAGGCTAATGGAAAATGATTAGAATAAAAGTAATACCTGGCATCTATCATTTTGTTTATTAGAAAACTTTTTGACACTTACGAATCATGCAAAAAATATGTTGGTAATTGAAATGGGTCGAATAACTGTAGAGCTCTCAGATGAGCTCGAAAAAAAGCTCAGATTGAAAACCGTAGAGAAGTTTGGCGGGAAAAAAGGTGACCTATCCAAAGCTGTTGAAGAAGCCGTAAAAACATGGATTTCCAAAGAAAAATAGTGAAAAATGTAGATGATGTTGAAGAACTTTCTAGTATTACGAAAAGGACTATTGCAGGATGGACGGAAGAGATCTAACGGTCAACGCCAATCTATGCCTGAAATGACCCGTCTATGGTATTTGATTTGGATTTCGAAAAAATATAACCTCGATGTACACAAATTTTTCAAATCCTTTCATGAAGCATGGGCACATGAGAAATCATCCTGTAAGGACATATCAATCCATTGTCGTCAAAAGACTGAGAAGGATGGTGCATTTCTCATAACACAAGACCAAAAGGTAATCACACAACTACGTCTCACAAAGACAACCCTGGAGCATCTACAATATGTCGACCTTGACAATATTCCATGGAACGAAACTGGTCTAGTAAGGAAAATGGAAAATTTGAAATTACTTGATATGAAAATTAAAGATGTAAATTCGAAAGTCAAATGGGTCAATCTAAAAGCCAAGGTCATCAAGAAACCAATCGCGAGTATAGTCTATTCAAGATTTGACCATAATCCTCTGGGTTTATCAAACTCAACAATCTCTGATGAAACAGGATCTATCAAGATGCCACTCTGGAACAACCAAATAAACATGGTCTCAATTGGCGACACAATCCAAATTGATAAAGGACGGGTAAAAACCTTCAGAGGCGAACTGCAAGTAAGTGTAGGCAAAACCGGAAAACTGAATGTAATAAAGCACAAACAGAAATGATTAACAGATGTTAGAGCAAACTCTAAACAAAGATT
>JAFDCA010000277.1 GCA_019313025.1 Deltaproteobacteria bacterium | reverse complement strand
GTTATTTTCCTGTTCCGGTTTCCCCCAGGAGAAGAACCGAAGAGTCTAGCCCGGCGACCTGTTCCACCTGGGCCAGGACTTTCTTCATCGCAACGTGTTGCCCCACGATGTCCGTATGCTCAACCAAAAGTTTGACTTCCTCCTTGAGGTAAATATTCTCCTGCTCGAGCCGTTGCTTCAGCTCTTCAATCTCGCGGATGTGCTCCAGGCGTTGATCCTCAAATCGTTTGCGCTCGAGCGTGTTGGCAAAGATTTGCGCAATTATTTTAAACTGTTGCACGACCGTCTCGGTCCACTCTCTCTCCTTCCGCGTAACAGCGAAAGTCAACAGGCCAGATACTGGTTCTTCTCCAACTTTTAACGGAACTAACACGGTGGACTTGGTTCCGTACAAGCGGTAATTCTCCAGGTCGAGTCCTGCCTCTGGCGGGAGGTCGGTCAATTTCGAAATGGTGACCGTCTCCCCACCCAAAACCTTCTGCTCCGACCATGGGAAGAAAACCTTTGCATTCATCCGTTCAGGAGGTTGCTGGATTTCCTGAGGCTGGTACAAATGTGTCAGCTTCAATATACCTGGCTCTTCCTCAAGGACTTGCCAAAGTGTGGAGCGATCAAGATTGAGTAACTCGCAGATGAGGCGTTGAACGGTTTCAATTTCGCTGTCGATCTGTTCTGCAGAGAGATTGATAAATAATGTCGAAATTTTGGCCAGAACCATTTCGAATCGCAACGGCTTGTCAAGTTTTGTATACGGTTTGATTTCTAATGGGGTCATATGGTCTTTTTATATCTTTGAGGTGAAGAGAAATTGCGGCTGGGTCGTCAACCGTCTCTTGACCGCAGGCGCCAGGATACTGCAGCCCGCGTACCACGCCGCTTATGCAGTCACGATGCTCATCAACACCATTTTATACCACGATGAACAAACGTTATTCAACCCAGTTCAACGATTTTTCTTTAGCTCATGGCTAAGGTTAGATAGAATCACAAGGAAAAAAACTGTACTTTTTCGCTGGATGTGTCAATTTGAGTTCATTGCAGATACCTTGCAACAAGTCCAAATATCTAATGATTCCAAATTAATGTGATACTAATATCCTATCTATTACTCAATTTCAGCATTTTAATGAAAACCTGGCAACTTCCTCGACACCATATATTGTAAAACTTTGCTCCGATTTCTTTTTCACAATTATGAATATTCATATAACCATCCAAAATATCAAAATATCATATAGCTCAAAAACTGGTGATATGTCTGACCAATGCCCGGCAGGAAGAAGACATTAAAGGTGATGAATTTCAGTTTTTCTTCAGATAGAACTCTTTTATCTTATCCACCACATATTCTATCTGATCATCCGAAAGTTCAGGATATATGGGAAGGGCCACCGTATGCAAGGCCGCATGTTCGGCTTCAGGAAAATCACCTTGTTTATAATTCAAATCAGAAAAACAAGCCTGGAGATGCATGGGCACCGGATAATACACTTCCGTTCCGATGCCGGCATCATTTAAAAACTGGCGAAGGTCATCTCTTCTTTCCTTTACACGGATCACAAACTGATTGTAGATGTGGCGATCTTCTTTTTCAAAGGGGGATTCAACCACATCCTCAAGACCTGCATGTTTAAAAAGCGCTCTGTATTTCCGGGCATTTTTCTGGCGGGCGGTTGTCCATTGGTCAAGATATTTCAGCTTTATGGAAACCACGGCCGCTTGAAATGCATCCAACCTGAAGTTGCCGCCGATAAGCTTATGATAATACTTGGGCTGGGAACCATGCACCCGAAGCGTGCATAATGTGTCGTAGAAATCGTCTGAATGTGTCGTGACCATACCGCCGTCTCCAAAAGCGCCCAGGTTCTTGGAAGGAAAAAATGAAAAGCAACCGAAATCCCCCATGGACCCCGCCCGTTTTCCTCTGTATTCCGCTCCGATGGCCTGGGCCGCATCTTCGATCACAACGAGACCATACTTTTCACATATCTCCAGGATCGGCGCCATGTCGGCGCACTGTCCGTATAGATGAACGGGAATGACCGCCTTGAGCCTCTCAAGTTCTGATCGGGTCATGGATTCGATGGCGTTTTCAAGACTCTCGGGAGACATGTTATATGTTTTGGGATCAATATCCGCAAAAACCGGTCTGGCACCGGTTCGGACAATGCTTCCGGCTGTGGCAAAAAAGGTATAGGGCGTGGTGATCACCATGTCCTTCAAACCGATACCCGCCGCCATCAAAGCCATTAAAAGGGCATCCGTACCGGACGAAACACCCACGGCATGCTTTGAAGAACAATAATCGGCCATCTCTTTTTCCAGAGACGCAACCCTTGGTCCCAGAATAAAATACTGACTTTCAAAAAGTTCTTCGGTGGTTTTCAGGACTTCTTTTTTTATGGTTTTATACTGTTCTTTTAAATCAAGCAACGGCACTTTCATTGGAGTCATCGATCCTTTCTATCGCTTAATTTTAAAATCAGATCCCTGTTCGAATAGACTCATTTCAAATTCGATGCACTTGAAAAAAGTCTTTTGTGAGCGATCAGGGATCATCTTTTCTTTCTTCTCTTTTCATTATAACTGTTAAATGTAGAAGAAGACTCAACCGGACGGCAAACCGTTTCTGCGGCATTGTATCCCACAAGGCGATTTACCTCGCGAATGAGTGATAAACCGGCTTTTAATTTTATCGCGTCAGACAGCGCAATAATCGTCTCCGTTTTCTCAGGATTCAGCAAGTGAATGTAAGCTTTGCAGGAACCCGGATGTCTCTTAAATACGGCCATCAGTTTTTCAAGCAATACCTTTTCTGTTCGGGTGACGTCGAGATTAAAATGGATACTTGTGGTCCATGTCTCTTCGGCTTTATCCATGGCAATGACCGTATCCGCCAACAGTTTTACCGAATTTTCTTCCTTTTGAAGGTGTCCTTGAACCAGGATGGCGCTATCGTCTGTCAAAAGATCATATACTTTTGAATAAAGGGATGAAAAAATGGTAATTTCAACCGCACCATGCAGATCTTCAAGTGTCACAAACGCCATTAAATCGCCCTTTTTGGTCTTAATGATTTTGGTGTTTCTGACCATGCCGCCGATCCTAATGGCATCACCGTCATTTTGTTCTTTGAGTGTCACCGAGTTTGTGTTGGTGAATTTCTCCAAAACATTTTCATATCTGCTTAAAGGATGCCCGGTGATATAAAACCCGAGAGATTCTTTTTCAAGGGTCAAAAGATCTTTTTCATCCCACTCGTCGATTTCAGGCATGGAAGGCAGGTTGATGGCTTTTTGTTCCTCGGTGAGATTGAACAATCCCATTTGAGGATCCGTCCTCTCCTTTTGAACGCGTTGTCCGTAATCGATGCAGTCCTCTAATGATGCCATCATTTGTGAACGATAATTTCCAGTGGCATCAAATGCCCCACATTTAATAAGGCTTTCAACAACACGTTTGTTCACTTTTTTCAGATCGACACGCTCGCAGAAATCAAACAAAGATAAAAATTTCCCATGATGCCGGACCTCAATAATCGATTCAATGGCGCTTTCCCCAACATTCTTCACGGCAACCAGTCCGAACCTTATCTTTGAGCCGGTGACGGTAAATTCTTTTCCGCTCTCATTGATGTCCGGGGGCAAAATTTCAATGCCATAGCTGCGACATTCGGCGATATATTTGACAACACCGTCTGTGGAATGCATTTCACTGGTGAGCAATGACGCCATAAACTCTACCGGAAAATGTGCTTTTAAAAAAGCGGTCTGATAGGCGATCAACGCATATGCTGCACTATGGGATTTGTTGAATCCATATCCCCCGAACTTTTCCATGAGATAAAATATCTTCCCGGCCTTGTCGGATGGAATACCGTTTTCTAAAGCCCCTCTCATGAAACGTTCTCGATGCATGGCCATAATCTCGGGAATTTTCTTCCCCATGGCCTTTCTCAGATCATCGGCCTCGGCCATGGAATAGTTGGCCAGATCGCCGGCAATTTTCATGACCTGTTCCTGATAAACGATCACCCCGTAGGTCTCTTTCAAGATGGGTTCAAGCTGTGGAACAATATATTCCACCGTTTTCTTTCCATGCTTTCTCTCAACAAAATCATCGACCATTCCACTGTCCAAGGGGCCGGGTCGGTATAACGCAACCAGTGCGATGATATCATCAAAGGTTTCCGGTTTAAGTCTCACCAGCAAATCTTTCATACCTGAACTTTCCAGCTGAAATACGCCCGTTGTTTCACCGGCAGCCAGCAGATGATACGTGTCGGCATCGTTAAAATCGAGGTTTGAAAGATCCGGAGGGGTACCTCCTTGGGCTTTGATAAGGCTTAGGGTGTTCGCAATTACGGTTAAGTTACGAAGACCCAAGAAATCAAACTTGACAAGGCCGATTTTTTCAACACATTTCATGTCGAACTGGGTGACGACTTCGCCTTTTTTACCCTTATAAAGGGGCATGTATTCCACCAGCGGTCTGTCGGCAATGACAACACCCGCCGCATGGGTCGAAGCATGTCTTGGAAGCCCTTCCAATACGCGGCAAATATTGATAAGATCCGAAATTTCCGGCTTCTTTTTTGCCAGATCTTTAAGCCTCGGTTCCCGTTCGAGGGCATCATCAAGACCAATGTTCAACACATCCGGAACCATTTTAGCAATGGTATCCACTTCATTAAGGGGTATATCCAAGGCACGTCCGACATCCCGAATGACGGCCCGGGTTTTCAGTTTTCCGAATGTGATGATCTGGGCGACAAAATCTCCGCCCCCATACTTTTCAACCACATATTTAAAGACATCCTCTCTGCCGTTGATACAAAAGTCGACATCAATGTCCGGCATGCTTTTGCGGGCCGGATTGAGAAAGCGCTCAAAAATAAGACCATGCTCGATGGGATCCAGATCGGTAATGCCAAGAGAATAGGCCACAAGACTTCCGGCGGCCGACCCTCTTCCGGGTCCGACAGGAATGCCGTTATTTTTGGCATAACGAATAAAGTCGGCCACAATCAAAAAATAACCTGAAAAGCCCATGCTTTTAATAACATTGATTTCATTTTCAATTCGATCATTATAAAGCGCCTCATCGGCATTTGGATGCTTATTTTTTACGATTCCCATGACGGTTTTAAATCCATCCCTGACCCTTTGCTCAAACATCTCATCGGCATTATGGTCTGATGACGCATCAAATTTCGGAAAGTGATAGGATTTAACATCGAATTCCAGATGGCAGCGCCTGGCGATATCCACGGTGTTATCCAGAGCCCCCGGATAATCCTTAAAAGCGTCATACATCTCTGCTTTAGATTTTAAATAGAGTTGATCAGTTCTAAATTTGAGTCGGTCCGTTTCATGAACCGTCTTTCCGGTCTGAACACATAACAAGACATCGTGGGCACGGACATCTTCTTTGTCAAGATAATGACAATCGTTCGAGGCAACCAGCGGAATAGAAAGCCTTTGACCCATATCCAGCAGTGCCCGGTTGACCGTCTCTTGAATATCGATACCGTTGTTTTGAACTTCCAGAAAAAAATTTCCTTCACCAAGAATATTCAGGTAACTGCGCGCAGCTTCGTCAGCTTTATCGATTCGACCTTCCTGAATCAGGCTTGGAACTTCACCATGAAGACATGCTGACAGGCCGATAAGCCCTTTTCTGTGTTGTTTTAGAAGTTCTCTATCGATGCGGGGTCTGTAGTAAAATCCATGAAGCTGGGCGATGGTTGCCAGTTTGCATAGATTTCGATACCCTTCCTGATTTTCCGCCAGAAGGATGATATGGGAAAGTCCACCTTTATCAAGGGGTGTCTTGTCAGTATGACGTCTCGGCGCCAGATAACATTCGCAACCGATAATCGGCTTTATTCCGGCCTTTGTGGCCTTTTCATAAAACGTAAAGGCGCCGAACATGGTGCCGTGATCGGTAATCGCCACCGTATCCATGTCAAAATCAGCAACACGCTTTAACAAGGGATCGATCCGGATAGCACCGTCTAAAAGGCTGTATTGAGTATGGACATGAAGGTGTACGAACTGAGATGATGATGGAGTCATTTTATGTGTTTGTATTGTTATGAATAAGGTGAATCCGTAACTGTTTAGGTTTTTGAAACAAACTGATGTTAATGGCGCCTCAGTTATAAGTAAAAATTCTATCCCAAAGGCCGAGGCATTGGTTGTCCCCAGAGGGGGCTTAGTTTGTTGAAAGTTTATTGACTGATTGAAATTCCAATTATCAAATCCCAAATATCAGCCAAATACCAATGACCGAAATTCGAAAATCCAAACAATACATAACTCTTAAATGTTTTTGGCTACGACGGCTGAATTGGATATTGGAATTTGAGATTTATTTGTAATTTGGTGCTTGGAATTTGTATTTACTCCAAGGCAGAGCCATTTATCTCTGACCTGTTCAAGAGTACCAGGATTTCAGTGTTAGATTACATCTAGTCAAGACGATAGTTTGGCGCCTCTTTAGTGATGATCACATCGTGAACATGGCTTTCACGCATGCCTGCCGTGCTTATTTTTATAAAGCGAGCCTTTTCTCTGAGTTCATCCAAAGTCCGGCATCCCACATATCCCATGCCCGCCTTCAATCCGCCAATGAGTTGAAAAATATTGTCCGCCATTTTTCCCCTGTAAGGCACCCGGCCAACGATACCTTCCGGAACCATTTTGTCGCCATAGGCGTCTTCATCCTGGTAATATCTGTCTTTGCTCCCTTTCTGCATGGCTTCTATGGATCCCATCCCCCGATAGGCTTTGTAACTGCGGCCTTGATAAATAACAAGTTCTCCCGGACTCTCTTCAGTTCCAGCAAAAAGCCCACCGATCATCACCACATGGGCACCTGCCCCAAGCGCTTTTGTCACATCTCCTGAAAATTTGATGCCGCCGTCTGCAATCAAAGGTATGCCTGATTTCTTGGATACCGCGGTACAGTTCATAATCGCCGAAATCTGTGGAACCCCGACGCCCGCTACAATACGGGTCGTGCAAATTGATCCGGGTCCAATACCGATTTTGACACCATCCACACCGGCGTTAACCAGCGCTTCAGCCCCTTCCGCCGTACCCACATTTCCTGCAATCAGTTCGATATTTTTAAAATTACTTTTTAATATTTTGGCCGCCTCAATCACATTTTTAGAATGACCGTGGGAGGTGTCTATAAGAATAACATCCGCACCGGCTCGCAATAGTGCCTCTGCCCGTTCTTCCATATCAGGACCCACCCCCACGGCAGCCCCCACCCGGAGTCTTCCCAACGAATCCTTACAGGCATTCGGATATTTTTTTAATTTTTCAATATCTTTTATCGTTATCATACCGATCAGACGATCTTTGCCGTCAACCACCAGGAGCTTTTCGATTCTGTGTTTATGCAACAAACTTTTTGAATCTTCCAAGGTAATCCCTTCTGAAACCTTAACAAGATTTTCCTTTGTCATAACCTCAGAAATCCTTTTATCGAGATTTGTCTCAAATCGCAGGTCTCTGTTGGTCACAATCCCCACCAACTTGTCTCCTTTGGTCACAGGAACCCCTGAAATGCGATACTTTTGCATCAGGTGCAGCACTTCATGGACGAGCTGATCCGGATGAATGGTTACCGGATCTACAATCATACCGCTTTCAGATTTCTTAACCTTGTCAACCTCAACCGCTTGACTTTGAATACTCAGATTTCGATGGATAAAACCGATTCCGCCTTCTCGGGCCATACTGATGGAAGTTCTTGATTCGGTTACGGTATCCATAGCTGCACTCACAAGAGGTATGTTCAATGAAATATTTTTTGTCAAAGGAGAGCGGGTGTCAACCTCTCGCGGCAAAACATCTGAATAGCCGGGCAGCAATAAAACATCATCGAAAGAAAACGCCTCTTCAGGCGGTACATTTTTCATGGGTTCCTCCATCAATCGTTTTTTAAAATAACGCTTTTTAGCAGTTTGCAGGTGTGAAACTTAGATAAGGCACCAGAATAGTATCGCATAACAAATAGATCTGTCTTTTGCAATCTTTATTAGAGAGGGCAGCGCTATCTGTTATAAGTATTTGATATTTGATCTTTTTTATAAGCATATATTTGCCAAGGAAAAACACGGCATCGTTGCCTTGACATTATACCGGCACCCGTAATAGAACCATCTATCCATATTTTTAATAATCGTTTGATCTCCTGAAACAAAAAGGATTGTCGTGATTTTTAAAATAAATCCCATAAACCCCCAGGAACGACTTTTAACAAAGGTGGTGGATGTGCTTAAAAGGGGCGGCATCATCGCCTATCCAACCGATACATATTACGGCATCGGTTGTGATATTATGAACAAAAAGTCCATTGAAAAAATTTATCAATTAAAGCAAAGAAAAAAAATCAAACCTTTTAGTTTTATCTGTTCGGACCTAAAAAACATCAGCCATTACGCAAAAGTTTCGAATTATGCCTATAAAACAATGAAACGGCTTCTGCCGGGCCCTTATACGTTTGTTCTGGAGGGTTCGAAACTGGTTCCAAAAATCATGCTAACCAATCGAAAGACAGCTGGGATTCGCATGCCGGACAATCGGATTTGTCTGTCTCTGGTTCAAGCTTTGGGAAATCCCATTATTACGACAAGCGCTACAATGCCGGATGGAACCATCCTTTATGATCCGTCTCTTATTCACGATTTTTTCCATCCGAGAATCGATGTGGTTATTGACGGAGGACCTGTTACGGGACATCCTTCAAGTGTCATATCCCTCATCGATGACCTCCCGGAGATCATACGAAAAGGTTTGGGGGATGTGAGTGTTTTTGAATAAAAAAAAACGCCCTCAAAGCAGGCGTTATGTTCAATATCAATCTGTTCTATTTTTCGCAACAAACCCTCAACGTGTTATTTGTTCAACGATGGGGTTTGTTCAGGCTTGTATATATAGTCTGCCGATAATTTCGGTTCAAGAAAATGGTTTAATAAAGCCCCGGCAGATGAATCCGTAATATACTTTAAAATGGAAAATTTTTTCTCCTTTGCATAAACCGTCGCGATCTTCCCTTTGATTCCGCCGAGTCGTCCCGCCCACTCAATGGCATCTTCTAAATTTCCGAGGCGGTCCACAAGACCAAATGTCTTTGACTCTTGGCCGGTAAAAATACGTCCGTCAGCAAGCGATTCCACCTTTTCCCTATCCAACTTTCGCCCGTCAACGATATCATCAATAAATTGTCTGTGGATTTTTTCTGCAAATTCCTGAAGGATTTTTTTCTCTTCGGGTTTCATCTCTCGAATCGGCGATCCAATATCCTTGTATTCGCCGCTCTTGACAACAATTGGAACCAATCCGATTTTATGAAGCAACTCCTCATAATTCGTAAAACCCATGATAACACCGATGCTTCCGGTAATGGTCCCGGGATTGGCGACAATTCCGTCCGCCCCGGCTGCAATATAATACCCTCCGGATGTGGCAATGGTACCCATGGAGGCCACCACTTTCTTTGTAGCGGAGGTCTTTCTGATCTCCTTGAAAATTTCCTGTGAGGGACCCACAGCGCCTCCGGGTGAATCGACTCGAACGACAATCGCTTTTATCGCATTATCTTCCCGGAACCGCTTGAGGTGATTAAGGACATTTTTGGAATCTGCAATAATACCGTTTATCTCTATGACACCGACCTTTTCTCCAAACTCAAACTCAGTATCTCTTGTGCCGAAAGTAATAAGAAGCGTCATTAATATCATTGCTGCGGCAACAACTGAAGAAAAAATCAGTATGAAAAAAAGATATGGATGCCTGCGTGAGAACATAATGCACTATTTGTGCCTAAATATTAAATGGTGTCCATATTCAAAAACCATCCATTTTCTTCCGGGTCCTGCGGGCAAAAACGGACGCTTGAATAGTAATAGTAGATGCTCTATTTAATCCTCATTTAATTTTTCTTGAAGGTTTTCCCGCAAAATTTCCCCAAAAGTTGACGTCGTGGATCT
>JAFDCA010000276.1 GCA_019313025.1 Deltaproteobacteria bacterium | reverse complement strand
CTGTTTATCAAATGGAGAGAACAACGGAAAAAAGCAAAAAAACATTCGAAAGAAAAAAAAGAAAAACCTATCATAGAAAAACGGGAAATAAAGATCAAATCCCCTAAACCCCGACCGATAAAAGAAACTCCCGTTCCTCGACAGGAAGTGTTTGATTTCATGCGAAACGGAAAAGGATTTCAACTTCCTTCCATAAATCTGCTGGACGAGTTTAAAGAAGCGCTCACATCCGCTGATGATGAAAATTTAAGCATGCAGTCGAAACTCCTTGAGAAGAAACTTGACGATTTTAATGTCAAGGGGAAAGTGGTTGCAGTTTCACCCGGCCCTGTTATCACCACCTTTGAATACGAACCTGCTCCGGGGGTTAAAATAAACAAAGTCGTCAATCTTGCCGATGATCTTGCACTGGCACTGAGAGCCACCAGCATCAGAATTGTTGCGCCGATTCCAGGCAAAGCTGTCATTGGAATCGAACTTCCCAACACCTCAAGAGAGATTGTTAGATTCAAAGGGATCGTTGCATCGAGTGCTTTTGAGAAATCAAAATCCAAACTAACCCTATGTCTCGGAAAGGATATCATCGGAAATCCTGTAGTAGCGGAACTTGACAGAATGCCGCATCTTCTCATTGCGGGGGCAACGGGAACCGGTAAAAGTGTGGCCTTGAATGCGATGATTTGCAGCCTGCTGTATAAATCGATTCCCGAGGACGTAAAGCTCATTATGATTGATCCCAAAAGAATTGAACTTTCAAGTTATGACGGAATACCACACCTGATTACACCGGTGGTCACAGACGTAAAGAAAGCGACCAATGCCCTTTTCTGGGCTGTACGAGAAATGGAAAGAAGGTACGAACTTTTATCGGAAAAGAAATCAAGACATGTAAGGCAGTACAACCAAAAAATCGAAAAGGAAAAAAGTTCCGAAAAAGACCAGGCATTGGAAAAACTTCCCTATATTGTCATTGTCATCGATGAGCTAGCCGATCTCATGTTGGCGGCCTCAAGGAACGTGGAACTCGCCCTGACACGTCTAGCTCAAATGGCAAGAGCTGCAGGAATTCATTTGATACTGGCCACCCAACGGCCTTCTGTGGACGTACTCACCGGGATTATTAAAGCCAATTTTCCAACACGCCTTACGTTTCAGGTATCTTCAAAAACCGATTCCAGAACCATCATCGATACGAATGGTGCTGAAAACCTTCTAGGAAATGGAGACATGCTTTTTCTTCCACCGGGAACCTCTAAACTCCAGCGAATTCACGGCGCCTTTATTTCTGAAGAAGAACTTTCAAAAATTATCGGATTCTTGAAGAATCAAAAAACACCCGAATATGACCAGACCATCCTTAAAGAGCCGCCAAAGGAAGAAGAAATATCTGATACGACAGAATATGACGAAAGATATGATGATGCCGTTGCACTCATCACAAAAACTGGACAGGCTTCCATATCAATGATTCAGCGCCATTTACGAATCGGTTACAACAGGGCTGCCCGTATTATCGAAACAATGGAAAAGGAAGGGATTGTAGGCCCATCGGACGGCGCAAAACCAAGAGAGGTTCTGGTTAAAGGGTATCAGGATATTCCCTAGTTCTCTAATTCATAAATACAATACCGTATTTATGATTACATGTACTTCGCTTTGAATTTTTGATCTGAACATGAAGCTTGATGAAAAACTGATACATAACATCAAAGGATTTCTGGATGTCCATGAAGGAAAGGCCTTATATAAAATAGCACTGGAAGCCAGCCGTTATGGACCCTGTCTTGAAATCGGGAGTTACTGCGGAAAATCAACGGTTTACATCGGCTCCGCCTGCAAAAGAAACAGTGGCATCCTTTTCTCCATCGATCATCACCAAGGTTCCGAGGAGCAGCAGCCTGGGGAAGAATATTTCGACCCCGAACTTTTCGACTCTGAAACCTCCCGCGTGGATACATTTAAAGCATTTAGAAAAACAATTGAAGCCGCTGATCTCGCGGATACGGTCGTCCCCTTGGTATGCAATTCTGAAGTGGCAGCCCGACAATGGACAACACCCCTTAGCCTGGTATTTATAGACGGGGGCCATTCTTATGAAGCGGCATATACCGATTATAACGTATGGGTCAGCCATATTATGCCAAACGGTGATTTGCTGATCCATGACATATTCAAAGACCCCAAAAAGGGGGGCCAGGCACCCTATCACATATACAAAATGGCCCTTGCATCGGGTCTTTTCAAGGAGCTTCCCATGATCCAAACCTTAGGAATACTTCAACGGTACAACTTCGGGGATATTGTTAGGAATCTCCGCAAATGATCCCGCCATATTTCGAACCCTTAACTTTATAAGAACTCTCATAATTCGAAGCAAGCCAAGAAAAATTTTAATGGTATTACTTTTATTCTTTTTTCATATATAGCACCATACTTTTCCCCAGGATGGGATTGAGCATTTTATCGAAAAACTGCGTGATCCAGGGTTTTTTCATCATATCCCATACCAGAAGACGGTGATATGCATTGACCGGTCTGCAATCTTCACGTTCCGGTCCGACAAGGCATTTCAGCCACCAGTAAGGCACATGAAGGCTGTGGGCGAAATGAAATCCCCATCGAGTCAGGCCCGCACTTTCCAAAAGATCAACCAGTTCTTTCTTTTTATATATGCGAACATGCCCGTTACGGGCAGTATGGTAATTGTCGGAAAGTGCCCAACAGATCCGCTCCGGGAGATATCGTGGAACACTGACGGCAAGGGTCTTACCCGGCTTTAACACCCTGACTGCTTCAGAGACCGCTGTTTTGTGGTCTTGAATGTGTTCCAGGACCTCCGAGCAGATAACAAGATCAAAAGAGTTGTCCCTAAAAGGAAGCGCATATATATCGGTAACAGAAACCCCATACTTGCCATCCCCATGATCTCCAATTTCATTATGCGTATTCAGCCTTTTTTTTGTCTCGACGACACCATCAAGGTTAATATCAACACCCATGGCCATAACCTTCGGTATTCTATATGCAGCACAGGTATGTCGCCCTGTTCCGCACCCGATATCCAGTATCCGACAACCGGCCAAATGGTTCGGATCAGACTTGCTAAGCCGGTTAAAGTCGATGGTAATCATGAATGGTCTCCCTGTAAGCCTCAACGGTCATTTCAGCCGCCCTCTTCCAGGTAAAGAGATCTCGAACCCTGTTAAAACCTACACGTCCCATTTGTTTAGCCTGTTCAGGATTATCCATCAGGGTCAGGATCGCCTTAACCAGAGCCTTGGAATTCGCGGGTGGAACCAATATTCCCGCATTTCCCACCACTTCGGGTAAAGCCCCGCCTGTGGTGCTGATCACCGGAAGGCCACACGCCATAGCCTCTCCTGCCGGAAAACCGAATCCCTCGTATACGGATGGAACAATTGCAAGAAAAGCTTTTGCATAGTGTTGAACAAAGACATCATTTTCGATGTGACCCGTAAATGTAACACACCCATTTATGCCTAGTTTTGTTAAGAGTCTTTCGATGTCACCGTTTTTTCTCAAAGTGCCGACAACAACGAGTTTGATTTTACGCGTCTTGGAGATTTCAGCCAACGCCTCCAGCAGATAATGGAGTCCTTTTAAGGGCGTCTCTGAACTGCTGGTAACAATGATACGATTTTTTTCTCTTTTGATTTCGGGAATTGGATGAAACAGCTCCGTATCAATCCCATTAGGAATGACTTTAAATCGCTTCAGCGGTATGTTAAAATCTCTCCCAATGTCATGCATGGAATTTTTTGAAACCGTGATGATATGAGATAAGGTTCTGGCCACCCTTTTTTGCATACCTATGAAAGAATACCACCTCAACAGTTTGATCTTTGCCCAAAACGACGAAGCCGTTTTTACGGCCAGGTCGCGGTCAACCGTCATCGGATGATGAATGGTGGCAATGGTTGGAATAAATCTGTTAATAGATCGAATGCCGTATGAGATGCTTTGATTGTCGTGAACGATATCATATTGGTATGTTCTTTTTTTCAAAAATCGATGCGCTCTGATCCCAAATGTGAACGGCTCCGGGAATCCCATGGTGGAAACACCCAGCCATTCCATAAAGTTAACGGGATCTTTAAGTTCTTTTAAAGAAGGCATCCTGAAAGGATCAGCAGGGTTATAAAGATCGAGGCCGGTAAGCTGAAAAAGATCAATCTTTTCATCGAGCTTTGGTGCAGGTGGTCCTGAAATCACATCGACCTGATGGCCCAATGCCTTGAGGGCTCTGCTCAAGTGATTCACATAAACCCCCTGCCCGCCACAGTAAGGGTGGCTCCTGTAACTTAACAGACAAATGCTTAACGGTTCGGTATTATCCAGCGATCTCATAAAATTTGTTTGATTTTTTATTTTTAAAAAACCAGCTAAAATGTCTGATAATTTTTCCCTTATTGCGGTGGTTCACAAGTATCGACGCGACCTTCAGGAAGTCTTTTTCGGATTTCATCAATCAGGGGTGGAAGGATGTCCCTGTAATCTCCGACGACAGCAACATCGGACACTTCGAATATGGCTGCACCGGGATCCGAATTGACCGCTACAATATAATCGGATTCATCCATACCGACCACATGGTGTGACATTCCGGAAATACCCACACCGATATAGAGGCGGGGTTTAACGGTTTTACCACTTTGTCCGATCATCCGGCTCTCCGATACCCAACCCTCATCCACCGGCGGACGAGTGGCGCCCACAGCACCACATAACAGGGTGGCCAGATCTTCCAAAAGAGCCCAACCTTTCCGGTCTCCGACCCCCCAGCCTCCTGCCACAACTACATCAGCCACTTCCAGCGGCATCTCTTTGGGTTCTTCGATATGAACCTCAAGAACCTTTGGTCCGAATGTCTGAAGATCTTCTTTCACAGGCAACATAATGCATTCACCGGATCTCTTTGTCGGCGAGAGTTTCTTCATGACCCCTGGCATTACGGTGGCCATCTGGGGACGTTGATGGGGACACAGAATGGTGGCGACCACCCCGCCGCCCCAACCCGGAACCACCTGAAGGAGTCTCCCTTGAGAATCCAGACGCAAATCGATGCAATGGGCTGAAAGACCGGTTTTGAGACGGGCCGCAAGGCGTGGAGCCAATTCGATCCCCATACGGGTTGCCCCGAACAACAAAATATCCGGATGATAGGTTTTACAGGCCTGGGCGAGAACGAAGGTGTACGAAAGCAGCCGATACGGCTCCAAAATAGGGCTGTCGGCCAGCAAAACCCTATCGGCACCATGGGCGATCAGATCATCGGAAAATCCAGAAATATCCCT
>JAFDCA010000275.1 GCA_019313025.1 Deltaproteobacteria bacterium | reverse complement strand
TCAAAATATTATCGTTCATTGACATATTGTGTCAATAAAGTATTGATTAACGGATAAAAGTCTTTTACGATCTCTACAACTTAAACATCCATGATGCAACGCGATCCGAAAATATTCTAAAATACCTGTGACTGTAGACAACAAATTCAATCGAAGCATCTCGACGAGCCTGCTCATTTTGCTTTTTTTTACATTCGCTTGCTCGGATGTGAAGGAGCCAACTCATGAGGTTAATACCAAAAAACCGACCATTTTGACAAAACAGCATTTCGAGTATGGTATTAACTGTTCGGATTTAATCCTTATAAGAGACACCGTCCAGCCCCAACAAAATCTATCAGATATTTTATCGAAATATAATGTTCCCAACGCCGTGATCCATTCTGCTGCGTCTTCATCCAGCCCCTTATTTGATGTTCGAAAAATTAAAGCCGGCAATCCTATTTGCATGATTTGCGACAATAATCCTACTCAAAAAGTTCGTTACTTTGTTTACGAAATAAACCCTATAGATTACGTTGTCTTCAATCTCGAAGATCCGATAACCATTTCTTTAGGGAAAAAACCCGTACGCATTGAAATAGATGCCGTTTCGGAATCTATTGAATCATCGTTATGGGAAACCCTTTTGGCAAAAGAGATCGATCCTGAAATTGCCATCAAACTTTCTGAAATTTACGCATGGACCATTGATTTTCATCATCTTCAAAAAGGAGACAGCTTTCAGGTCATTTATGAAAAGAAATTCATTCGGAATAAGTTTATTTGTATTGGACGGATAAAGGCCGCCAGGTTTTATCACCAGGACAAATTTTTTTATGCTTTTAATTCTGAACAGAATGCCAATGCAAGTTATTTTGATGAGCATGCAAACAGCCTTGAAAAAACTTTTCTCAAGTCCCCGATAAAATTCTCAAGAATTACATCGGGCTATTCGAAACGAAGATTTCATCCGGTTCTAAAAAAATACAAGACACATTTTGGAATAGATTACGCTGCCAAAATCGGCACGCCGATTATGAGTACCGGTGATGGAGTTATTGTGAAAACCGGCTATGACTCAAAGAACGGCAGGTATGTTAAAATAAAACATAACGGCATCTACACGACCCAGTATCTCCATATGTCTAGAATCGCCCGTGGCATCAAGCCACGAGCAAAAGTCAAACAGGGAGATATCATCGGTTATGTGGGATCCACCGGATTGGCAACCGGGCCTCATCTTTGCTACCGATTCTGGAAAAATGGCCGCCAAATCAATCCTTTTAAAGAAGATATACCATCGGTTGAACCTGTTAATAAAGAAAACCTTCAAAAGTTTAACGAGCAAATGGCGGAACTGAAGCAACAATTGAACGCGCTTGACTCACCGATGCTAACCATGGGGATCAAATAAGGAAGATTTGAGTTTTTCACATACCAGAAGGTCTGTTGGAAACGCCATTTTTTGCGGTAAATCATCCAACGGAAAATATTTTACTTCACTGGCGTCAGACCCGGGCTTTAATCTGCCGCCGGAGCGAGTTCCCATAAACCATATTCCCACCGTCTGGTTTTTCAAGTCGTGAAAATTAGAATGAACGGCAAAAACAGGTCCGATTGTCACATCCAGCCCTGTTTCTTCTTTAAACTCACGTATTGCAGCCACACGAACATCTTCATCGTACTCGACATGCCCGCAGGGGATACACCACATTCCTTTATAGGAACTGTTCCGTTTAACCAGGAGCAGTTCGTTTTCTTTCAATACGATCACTGCAACCCCGACCGTTGGATTTTTATAATGGGTCCATTTACATCGATTGCAATACATCCTTTTTCGATGTCTTTTTAGCATGATCTTTAATTGTTCCCCACAAAAGGGACAAAATTGGAAACTCATTGTTTCATCCTCTATCTATGACACCATCGATAACGATTTCTTCCTTAATTTCTCTTTACACTGTTTACCGAAATTGTATACAAACCAGTTCGTTTGGCTCACCCATCGAATACGGATATATCGGAACATCAATCTGAAAAAAGCTTTCGAATATCCGCAATTTTAAGTTGTATTTATCTACACCGGTTTTGTTCAAAAATACAATGCATTTTCGGGGGCTGTTTTTATATTTGCCACACAACCCCATTTATTGCTATGGTGGATTTACTGTAAACATAAGCGCCTTTAAAATATTTTGCAAACCACACTTCCCATTTTCGGAAAAGACAGGGAAAATCTCATGAAATATTCGCCCATTGACAACAGCCTGTTTATTCAGAATCGGCAAAAATTTGCCGCCGAACTCAAATCCAATGCTATTGCCGTGCTGAATTCCAATGATGTTATGCCAACGAGTGCCGACGGTGTCCGATCTTTTATTCAAAACACAGATTTTTTTTACTTAAGCGGAATTGACGAGGAAGAGAGTATTATTGTAATTTTTCCAAACGCCAGAGAAGAAAAGCATAGAGAAATCCTGTTTATTAAAGAAACCAGTGAAGAAATTGCTATATGGGAAGGACCCAAATATTCGAAAGAAGAAGCGTCGAAGATATCCGGAATTAAGACGATTTACTGGACACGGGAATTCAAGAAAATTTTCAGAAGTTTGGTTTTAGAGGCCGACCGGATTTATCTGAATTCCAATGAACACCTGCGAGCCGACGTTTCCGTTGAAACCAGAGACGCTCGTTTTTTAAAATGGTGTATAAGAAATTATCCTTTGCATAAATACGAAAGATTGGCGCCCATTATGCATTACCTTCGGCCCATCAAATCTGAGGTAGAAGTGGAATTGATCAAACAGGCCTGTAACATTACCCATAAGGCCTTTTTGCGATTGCTTGACTTTATCCGGCCCGGCATATGGGAATTCGAGATCGAAGCGGAGATTTATCATGAATTTTTATCCAATCGATCACGGGGCCCCGCATATAAGCCCATCATCGCATCAGGGGCCAACGCGTGTATTTTGCATTATGTCAAAAACAACCGCCAATGCATGGATGGTGATCTTGTACTGATGGATTTTGGTGCTGAATATGCCAACTATGCCTCGGACCTAACGCGAACAATCCCGGTAAACGGACAATTCACACCCCGCCAAAAGGAAATCTACAACGCCGTGCGTCGTGTCCAAAAGACATCCATTCAAATGCTTGAACCGGGAAATACATATGAGGCATATACTAAAGACGTCGGCCTCATTATGGAAAAAGAATTGATCGGGTTGGGCTTACTGGATGCCAAATCTGTTGAAGCTCAAAACCCGGACGATCCATTGTATAAACAATATTTCATGCACGGCGCATCTCATCATTTGGGTCTGGATGTACACGATTTAGGGAATAAATACCGAAAATTTGAAGAAGGCATGGTGTTTACGTGTGAACCGGGAATTTACGTTAAAGCAGAAGGGATCGGCATCCGGCTGGAAAACGACATCCTACTCACCAAAGACGGACCTGTTGATCTCATGAAAAACATTCCTATCGAAGCCGATGAGATTGAAAACTTGATGAACAAATAAAATGAACATATGTTCGTCAACTTGTTGCCAACCTTTTCTTTAGAAAAAACATTCAGTGGATGTTATCAAAAGATGTGTTCTTTTCTGCGATGGTGGGCCGAATCGTCAGTGCTTGGCCGTCTGTGGATATGAATATAGCGCCGTTAAGAGCAGTGCCGAGTATTCGACAGTTTTTATTTTGATATCGTTTCAAAACCAACGGGTGTGGAAATCCGAATCTGCTTTTCCATCTCGATGATATAACGACAACTTCGGGGGTTACCTTTTCTATAAAAGATTCGGTGCTCGATGTTTCACTGCCGTGATGCGGGGCCAAAAGGACTGTGCTTTTTAATTTGTCTCCAATTTCAGAGACCAGTTCATATTCTGCTTTGGATTTGATATCTCCGGGAAACAAAAATGATGTTGTCCCAAATGACATTTTTAGAACCAATGAATTGTTGTTCAAATTGCGCCATGATTCTATCTCTTTTTTTCTTATAAAATCCACCGGCGGATACAATACGTCAATATGAACGCCATTTATATCATGAACTCCAATGATCTTGTTATACGCCGGTATTTGAATGTTATTCTTTTTAATGGTTTCCATGAACATCTGATATCCAAAAGAGCTGGTGGTTTCATGGTTTGTCCATAAGTTTTTAACATGAAAATTTTCGGCAATATATATGAGGCCATTTAAATGATCGCTGTTCGGGTGTGAAAGAACAATGGAATCAATGGTACGAATTTTTTTTTGCCATAAAAAAGGTGCGACAATGTTTGCCCCTACATCAAACAACCGATTGTCGGAAAATCCGCCGCCGTCTATCAGAATGGTATATCCGTGCGGAAGTTCCAACAGCGCAGCATTGCCGTGCCCGACGTCCATGATGGTAACTCTGAGATCATTTCGCCAATATCGCTGATACAGCCAATACCCCGCATCTGCACTAAACATCAATACCGTTACCAGGCCAACGATGACCATCGGTTTTCGAACGCAATTTTTGGTCTGGCCGTTCCGAAGATTAGTTAAAGCCTCAGGTGTTCTGATTGGTATGCTTTTGAGGTTTAGCAACACCCAAAACAGAAGATAAAAACAAAATATCTCCGGATAATTTGGCGTAACGGTCTTTATTGCTGCAAATGTCCACCCTGATATAACATGGATGATCTTTATAACATATCCCAAAACCATTGAGGCTGCTTTGAGACAAACCAATGCACCCTCAACGGTCAACGGATAAATAAACACAGCCATTATTCCCAACGGCACAACCACAAAACCGATCAAGGGAATAAAAATAAGGTTTGCAGGAATCCCCACCAGCGATACTTGATTGAAATAATGCATCACAAGGGGGAGCATCCCCGCAATGGCAAAAAAAGACGTCATAAAAAAATAATAAAGTTTTATAATTGTTTTTGTCCGTTTTTGCTTCCGAGTTCTATTTGGGTCGAACGGCTGCGGCATTGGGATTCTGGAAAGACCGTATATGATGGCGAGGACCGCAGCAAATGAGAACTGAAACGAAATTGTAAAAACAGACGGCGGATGAACAATCAGAATTAGCATGGC
>JAFDCA010000274.1 GCA_019313025.1 Deltaproteobacteria bacterium | reverse complement strand
TTCGAAGATGTTCTCTTTAACGCGCTCTAATTTGCTCAGACAGCTTCCCGACCTCAACGAAATCATCCGGCGGCTTACGGTAAATCGTGACCGTTATTCATTCAATCGGAACATATTTTTGCCAACTGCTATAGTTTATGTGTTCGTAAATACGGTGACGTATTTATAACTTATTTTAATCATTCAAACTTTTTGACGTAAGCTTGTACGGGATAGTTATATCGATAAAAATATGTCATCGAATATACGAATTAGAGCACCTATAGACTGTTTCAAGCCGTCTGTCGGCAATGGGTTTCGCGAGTGAAAAGGAGCAACAAAAACGAAAGCACGGCCCATGCAATCATCAGGGAAAATCCGGTCTGATAAGCATCCAGAGTGTAAAGTCTGATTCCCCTAACGATTTCTCCTTGCCATTTTAGATCCAGAATCCAGCCCACCGCAGGTTGCAGCAATGTTGGCCCCATCATGACCCCCATATTCACAACACCTGAAACCGTCCCCGAGAGATATGTGGGAACCGATTCTTTAGCAAACGCAAAAGTGATAATGATGCAGCCGGAGCTAAAACCGGTCACTAAAAGCATGGCGACGAGCCCATACACCGAAATTCTTGTAATAAAGGTTATAGAAAGCCATCCGGCGATGGATATAATGTTCCCTATGAGATAGAGTCGTTTTCGGTGCCCCAGACGATCTGAAAGCCAGCCGAAAATTGGGCCGCCAATCGCCCACGCCACCAGAAGGGTGGATGTCATCGCCGCTGCGGCGGGCGGCGATAATTCGTGGTGGGTTGTGAGAAAAGGAACCCCCCAGAGTCCGGAGAAAGTGAGTACACAACCGACAAGTCCCCCTGGTATGACACACAGAAACCATGTATTCGGATAGTGAAAGACTTCAATAACGCCCTGCATGATTTTTTGACGCGAGTTTTTATCGGTCGTTCTTTTGGTGTCGCCTAAATCCAAATATCCTTTTTCATGGGGATGGTCTCTGACAAAAAGCCAAATGTTTATACAGAGAATAAAGGTTGCCACGGCTGACAGAAAAATAACGATTCTTCAGGAATAGTGATGCATGAGCAGCCGCAGTGGGGTTCCGGCAAAAACAGCACCGATGATGCCAAAAAACAGCGCAACTCCCGATACCATGGCATAATGACGAGGGGGAAACCAATTGTTTGCCACTTTCAGCAATCCGACAAAGGCCACAGCAACGGAACCGCCAATCACCAATCGACCCAGATTGGCCCAAATGATCTGGGGAGCCAGCGCAAAAAGGAGTGTTCCGATTCCGGCAGATAGTGATCCAATGGTGAGTAACCGTCGGGGTCCCCAAGTGTCGGCGAGAATTCCTGTGGGGATTTGCATGGCCACGTAGCTATAGAAATAAAAAGCGGACAGGTTGCCCAGCGCGGTTGCATTTATGTTGAACTCTCTCATCAGCTCTTCAGTCATTACCGCCGGTGCCACGCGATGGAAAAAACCCATCAGATAAAAAAGAGCGCCCAAGCTCCAGATGAACCAGGCAGTTCTTTGAGGGGGTGAATGGTCGAGATACATCTTAACTCCAATTTTTTGGGGGGTCGTTGTGTTGAAACGTGGGCAATATAATTAAGCGAGTGTCATCTGTCAATCCAAGTTTAGATGCTCAAACCGTTATTTATAAAACACATGTCCGCCAATAAATAATCACATCTATATGATTTTACCTTGAAATATTCGTGCAGCCTGTTACGCTGTAACGATCATGCAAAGAATGATGGCACAAAACACTTTAGCAGGAATATCAACATGAAGACGATATTGATCGTTGAAGACGATAAAAAAACGTCATCTCTGGTGGCGCTTTATCTGGAAAAAGAAGGCTTTAATGCCATGGTTGCCCATGACGGGCCGGAAGGGTTAGCGCTTGCAAAACGTCACCATCCCATATTGGTGATCCTCGATCTGATGCTTCCGAAACTGGACGGTTGGGAAGTATGCCGCCAACTCCGCAGGATTTCAGACGTTCCCATCATTATGCTTACTGCTCGAGGGGAGGAAGTTGATCGAATCTCCGGCTTGACACTCGGTGCTGACGATTATGTGACCAAACCGTTCAGCCCTAAAGAACTGGTCGCGCGTGTAAAAGCCATACTTAGAAGAGGGCCTCTTTTTCCGACAGCAGATAAAAACATTTTGTCTTATAAAGACCTGGTATTGAACCTGGAAAAGCGATCCGTGCGTTTAAAAGATCGTCCTGTGCAACTTACACCCCATGAGTATGCACTCTTGCAGGCGCTCATGGCATCTCCGGGAAGGGTTTTTACGCGTGATGAGCTCTTAAATCATCTGTACCCCTCGGGTGAAGCCTTGGTCATTGACCGTGTCATCGATGTCCACATCGGGAAGTTACGACAAAAGATCGAAGATAATCCATCGACGCCCAGATACATTATGACCGCCCGTGGTGTTGGTTATCATTTTGCAGAGGACGGCGACTCATGAAAAAGAATAACCTGCCCGTCACCCAACGTCTGGTATGGAAACTTCTGGGGATCAATATTCTGGTGATCGGATTTGTGATTGTAATTGTTTGGCTGTCCATTGACTATCTTGCAGCCAATTATTTTATGGCCTTGATGGAGAAGTACAACATTTCTACCGGTCCGATCCATGACATGTTTGTGAGTGCCGTTCACAGATACCTTATTTGGGCGAGTCTGTCGGCACTTTTACTGGCGTTACTTCTCAGCTTTATGCTCATCAAACGGGTATTGGGCCCCCTTGCCCAAATGGCCGAAATTACACGCAGCATTTCATCGGGAGATTATTCGGCCAGTATTCCGATCAGA
>JAFDCA010000273.1 GCA_019313025.1 Deltaproteobacteria bacterium | reverse complement strand
ATGAGTTCAGCATATATTTTGTCCCCCCTTGCCTCGTCATGATCCAGATCTTCTAAAATCAGGATGCCCGATCCATCCGCCATGATAAAGCCGTTCCGATTGACATCAAACGGACGAGAAGCAGATTGGGGCGTTTGATAAGATGATGATAGGGCTTTAAGTGCATGAAAGCCGGCGATGGTTAACGGCGTGATCGATGCCTCTGTTCCTCCACAGGCGATGGCATCTTCTTTTCCCAGTTGAATTCTCTGGAATGCTTCACCGATAGCGTGAGCACCGGATGCACATGCCGTTGCCAGACAGGCATTGGCGCCTTTGGCTTTAAAGGAAATGCTGACATTGCCTGCGGCCAGGTTGGGTATCAAACGTGGAATAAGAAACGGTGAAACTCTTTTACCCTCCACAAAACGGTGAAATTCGTTTTCCCAAGTCTTGGGCCCTCCCAAGCCAGAGCCGATAATAACTCCCACACGATATGGGTCGATTTTACCATCATCTAGATTCACATTGGCATCGGCAATTGCCTCCAAAGTTGCGGCATAGGAATATTGAATAAACAAATCCATGTATTTAATCTGTTTCAAATCCTCTTTTGAAAACCCCTGTTTTCTTTGTTTGACGATTTCTTTTATGTCAAACTGTTTGACTTCTCCGGCAATCAGAGGAAAATCTTCAGACAAATTATACTTTTCTTTAATTTCTTCCAGATCTCCCCATTGAGTAATTTGATCGATGCCGGATTTGCCCGCAATCATGGCTTCCCATGTGCTTTTAACATCCAGTCCCAAGGAGGTTATCATACCAAGACCGGTAACGACCACTCTTTTCAGTTCTATTGTTTTACCCATTTTTTACCTCTTGTTGATCGATGAAGGTGATTGATTCGTTTTAATCCATAAACCGTTGTGAAACTACCAAAAAGTGCTCAAAATTTATATCCGAAATTTAAAAAAAGTCGGAACAATTCGATATTATTACCTTATTTTGGCAGCGAGGAATCATGGCCATGTGTGTTTAAATTTAAGGTGCGAAATTTGAACCATTATAAACGTGGTGATAGATGAGATGCAAGTGATTTATTTGCCATGAAGGGATTCAAGGAATTTCCTTGGATGTTTTGCCCGCACAAGGCTTTCACCGATTAAAAAGTTCCATATCCCAGAATCTTTAATTTTATCGATGTCTTCTTGTGTTTGAATTCCACTGGCCGCAATCGCTATTTGGTCATGGTCAAGCAGTGATTTCATCCGAATTGCAATTTCAATATCGGTTTTAAAAGATTTCAGGTTGCGGTTGTTGATTCCGATAAGCCGAGCGCCTGCCAAGCGGGCCTTTTGGGTATCTGCCTCCGAGTGAACTTCCACGAGTGCGTCCATTTTTAATTCACTGCACAAACTCAAGTAATCTTTGAGTTGCTGTTGACCAAGAATACGGACGATCAGAAGGATGGCATCCGCCTCCATAACTGCTGATTCATAAATTTGGTAAGCGGAAATGAGAAAGTCTTTCCGAAGAACCGGAAGTGTCGTGGTCTCACGGGCGATTTTCAAGTCTTCGGGATCTCCTTTAAAATGAGGCTGATCCGTCAATACAGAAAGCGCTGCAGCACCTCCTTTCTCATATTCGTCAGCGAGATCCGCGGGATTTAAATCTATGCGAATATCACCCTTGGATGGTGAGGCCCGTTTAATTTCAGCAATGATATTGATGCCGGACGGACCGGGTTGTTCCAGTTTTTTAAAAAATGGACGTCGTTTTTGAGGCGCGAATGCTTTTTCACGAAGAAAAGATTCTGAAATATGTTGTTTTGCTTCGGCAACTTCCTGTTTTTTATCGTCAACAATCTTACTTAAAATATCTTTTATCATCAGCCGTTTTCCTGACTATATTTTATTAATGTCTCCATCTTCTTCATAGCAGCACCATTATCAATGGCTGCCTCGGCCATTGGAATTCCTTTCTGCAAATTTTCAGCCTGTCCGGCGGCAACCAGTGCAGCGGCTGCGTTAATGAGTACGACATTTCGTTTGGCTCCTTTTTCACCGTTAAGGATGTTGCGTGTAATTTGGGCGTTTTTTTCCGGATTCCCGCCCAGAAGGTCTGCAGGTTCGGCCTTTTCATTAAAAAATTGTTCGGGAGATATATCATACGTTCGAATAAGACCGTCTTTTAACTCCGAAACGCGGGTGGGAGCACAAACGGAAATTTCATCAAGTCCATCATGACCATGAACCACAAACGCCCTTTTTGCGCCCAGTAGCTGAAGGGCTTGGGCAAACATCTCTGTAAGCTCCGGTGCATAAACCCCCAGAAGTTGGCAGTTTGCTCCGGCCGGATTTGTAAGTGGACCCAGCATATTAAAAATACTGCGCAGTCCCACCTCTTTTCTCGCTTTTGCGGCAAATCGCATGGCGCCGTGATACAGAGGAGCAAAAAGAAAACCGATACCGATGTCTTGAACCGCCTCTTCTACAATTTCCGGCGCCGTGTCAAGTTTAACCCCCAGTGCTTCAAGAAGATCTGCACTACCGCACTGACTCGATACGGAACGGTTTCCGTGCTTGGCGACGGTGACACCACATGCTGCGACGACAAATGACGTCGTCGTGGAAATGTTGAACGTATGGGCGCCGTCACCGCCGGTACCACAAGTATCGACAACGGTAGCAGTTGATGTTTGAATACGAAGGGCTTTTCTTCGCATGGCGCGAGCAGCCCCCGCAAGTTCTTCAAAGGTTTCTCCCTTTGTGGCCAAAGCAGCCATCATTGCGCCGATTTGTGCATCGGTAATATTCCCGGAAAAAATTTCGGTGATCATTTGAGACATTTGTTCTTCATTCAAATCTTCTCTCTTGACAATTTTGCTTAGATTTTCCCTAAACATCGTCCGTCCTTTCCTCTTATCTAATACCTGTTATTTAAAAAATTTCTCAAAATCCGTTTCCCGACCCGGGTCATAATAGATTCCGGATGAAATTGGATGCCTTCGGTTGCAGGGTGTTTTTTATGACGAATACCCATGACTTCGCCGTCATCCGCTTCGGATGTTATTTCAAGGCATTCGGGAAGATCTTCTCTTGAAACGGCCAAGGAATGATAGCGCATTGCTTCAAAGGGATTACGAATTCCTTGATAGATCATTTTTCCGTCAGCGTGGATCATGGATGTTTTGCCATGCATAAGGCTTTTGGCGGCAACCACTTTTCCACCGAACGCAGCGGCAATGGCCTGGTGGCCAAGACAAACGCCAAGGATAGGGATCTTGCCGGAAAAATGTTCCACCAACGATAATGAAATTCCAGCTGACTCCGGACGACCGGGTCCTGGCGATATGACGATCCCAGAAGGTTTCCATGAAACAAGATCCGAAATGGAAACGTCATCGTTTCGCACCACCTTGACCGAAGCCCCGATTTGGCCCAGGTATTGAACCAGATTGTAAGTAAATGAATCGTAGTTGTCGATCATTATGATCATCGCTTTTTCTCCTTAATATCTGATCCTACGTCTCTATCATCTTATCCTTTATCATTTCATTGATTGACAATTCGGTTTAAGCGTTGAACTTTTTCCTTTTCTTTCCTTTTGAAACCAACTCCAATGCTTTTTGCATAGCCATTGCTTTATTGACGGTTTCCTGTCTTTCACGTTCTGGATCAGAATCGGCAACGATACCCGCACCGGCCTGAACGGTGAGCAGGTTGTCTTCAATACAGGCGGTTCGGATGGTGATGGCCATATCCATATTTCCGTGGAACGAAATATATCCAACAGCGCCGCCATAAGTACCCCTGGGATTTTGTTCGAGTTCTGCAATGATTTCCATGGCTCTTATTTTGGGTGCTCCGGACAATGTTCCCGCAGGAAAAGTCGCACGAAGCAGATCCAGGGCATCGAAGTCTGGCTTTATGTCGCAGCAAATGTTGGATACCAGGTGCATGACATGGGAGTAACGTTCCACAAACATTAAATCGGTCACTTGAACGGTTCCCAGTTCTGCAACTCGGCCCAGGTCGTTCCGTCCCAAATCCACCAACATCAAGTGTTCCGCCCGTTCTTTTTCATCAGCGAGGAGTTCATTGGCCAATGATCGGTCTTCTTGTTCGTTCTTTCCTCTGGGACGGGTACCGGCAATTGGTCGCAAGGTGGCGACACGGTTTTCCAGACGAACCATCGTTTCCGGAGAAGAACCGATGAGGGTTAAATCTCCTAGACTGAGAAAGTAGAGATAGGGCGAAGGGTTAATAAATCTCTGGGTTCGATAGAGTGTCCAGGGGTCAGGCGGTGAAGAACAGACAAAGGGCTTTGAAATGACGGTTTGAATTACATCGCCAGCCCGAATATAGTCCTTTATCTTTTTTACGAGCCCACGAAAGTGATCCGCTTCCCATGGTGTTTCCAGCACGAAAGCGTCTTCACCCATCTCGATGTCGTCTTCAAATGCCGGCTGTTTCATTCGCGTCATCAGAGCATTCAGGCGCTCGGTTGCAGCGTAAAAGACCTGGTCAGGATCCTGATCTTTTTTTGGGAAAGAAAGAACCACAAGAAACAACGTGTGTTGAATATTGTCAAAAATCAACAGCTCATCCGGTATGATGAAATGGGCAAGGGGTTTGTTTTCCGGAAGAAGGTTAGGGATAGATTCAAAAAAAGATACCATTTCATAGGTTAAATATCCTACCATTCCACCCCAGAACCTTGGAAGTCCTGAAACCTGTGCGGGTTTGTACTGGCCGATAAATGTTCTCAAAACGCCGAGTGGGTCTCCGTTGTGTGCAATATTTTTGCATGAACTGTTTTCACAGATTTCCACAATTTTTGAGAATATCCGTATGTTCGTTCTTGCCGAGACACCCAAGAAACTATATCTTCCCCATCTTTCACCTCCTTCAACACTTTCGAAAAGAAAAGTAGAATTATTATCTTTATATATTTTCCTTAGTAGTGAAACCGGAGTTTCCGTATCGGCCAGCATTTCGGCACAAACGGGAATGACATTGGCGTGTTTTGCAAGGTTGCGAAATTGTGCGATGTCGGGAAATTCATTGATTAGCATAATAGTTCCTTTACGAATGGCTAAAAAAAGCCATGGATATTTCCACGGCCTTTTTGAATTTCAAATAAGAAAAGGACCGTGGGTTTAGGTTGCCCGTGGTCCTTTTAAAAATTTTTTAAAATATGCTGTCTGGTTAAGTTACCTGGGCAGACCCGTTGCATTGGATTTGCCACCACAACCAGTTTAAATCGCGATTGAAAATTTGATGTTTGTGTTTATCAATTTGCATTTGTTCACCCGAAGTAAAATGAATTTACCTTTAATCGGAAATATTTGTCAAGATTTTTTATCATTAAAACTCAAGTTTTCCAAATATATTAATCGAAGACAGTTGCAATGGCGTTACGAATGGTTAAAACTCGAAGCTTGAAAAAAATATCGGTTGAATGAATAGCGGTTTGAAAATTGTCTTGACAATGGTGAGCACATTTCGGTAATTTGAGGACCGATCCTAAAAGCACAATTGGTTAGGGATCAAACCGGCCGGAAATTGAACTTATGAAATTTTTAAACCCACAATATTACTTTTGGTGCTGGTGGTGGATCACCGGAGAAAAGGAGTGTGCCGACCGGTTGGAAGCAGGCTGATTCATTTTTAAAAGGAAAAATTAAGGACCGTGGGCACACCCAAGCCCACGGTTTTTTTTTGTTTAAAAGGAGGAGAGACCATGCTCATTGTTATGGATAAAAAAGCAACGCAAGCGGAAATTGATACCGTCATCTCTGTCATTGAACAGCGGGGATTTACGGCGCGTCCTATTCCAGGGGGAGAAAGGGTGTCCATCGGTATTTTAAACAACAAGGGGCATGTGGATGCATCCCCATTTTTAGGGTTACCGGGAGTTAAGGATGCGATTCATGTCACACGCCCATACAAACTTGTCAGCAGGGAATTTAAACATGAAGACACCATCATCCAGATCGGAGATGTATCCATCGGCAAGGGCAATCTTACGATCATCGCAGGCCCTTGTGCCGTGGAAAGCGAATACCAGGCCTTGACCATAGCAGAGCATGTTCAGCGTAGCGGCGCACAGCTATTCAGAGGCGGTGCATTTAAACCCCGAACCTCACCGTACTCGTTTCAGGGGCTTGGAGAAGAGGGGTTGAAGATTCTTGCAAAAGTTCGCGAAAAAACAGGCATGCCGGTTGTCACCGAGGTTATGGATATGGAAAAATTGGAATTGGTTACTGAGTATGCCGATGTTATTCAGATCGGAACACGGAACATGCAGAATTTTAGTTTGCTGAGAAAGGCTGGCCGGGCCAGCAAACCGGTTTTGCTTAAACGAGGTATGGCTGCGACCATTGATGAATGGCTTATGGCAGCAGAATATATCATGGAAGGTGGAAATTCACAGGTGATTTTGTGCGAAAGGGGCGTGCGAACCTTTGTCCATCACAGTCGAAACACCCTTGATCTTTCGGCCGTATCCGTTGTCGCCAAGGAAAGCCATCTTCCTATTGTTGTTGATCCCAGCCATGCTGCCGGACAACGTGATCAGGTGATTCCTTTAAGTCGGGCGGCTGTGGCTGTTGGGGCTCACGGACTGGTTGTAGAAGTGCATCATGCACCTGAAGAAGCGTTAAGTGACGGTGCCCAGTCTCTATATCCGGATCAATTTGATCGGATGTGTCGCCAGGTTCGATCAATCTATAATGATTTGAAAGAGGCCGATGGGTGATGAGGTTGAGAGTGACTATTTATGTTGGTCATATTATTAGTTAATTTAAATACATTTGATAGATTGTCTTATTTAATACTTCAGGTAATATTTTATGGACATAGAGATACTCGTCACCGGAGACGAAATTCGATCTGGTGCGGTGATTGACAGAAATTCGGCACACATTGCAATGAAACTCGAAGAAGCCGGTTTTAAGGTCGTGCGCCATACATGTGCCGGTGATAACGTGAAAGACCTTGCATGTGTCCTTCAGGAAATTGGAAGCCGATCTGACGCTGCAGTGGTGACCGGCGGACTGGGACCGACCCCGGACGATTTAACAGCCCAGGCGGCAGCCGTCTCGGTCGGCGTCGATCTTGTCTTAAATATGGAAGCACTTCATGGAATTGAAAACTATTTCAAGGCCAGAAACCGTATGATGCCGGATTCCAATAAGAAACAGGCCATGTTGCCTCGAGGGGCTGACCTTATCTCAAATCCAGTGGGAACAGCGCCCGGTTTTATGCTGAAAATAAACCGCTGCATGTTTTTTTTCTTGCCAGGGGTTCCCCTTGAAATGCACAGAATGCTTTCAGATACTGTTTTGACCCAATTGGAAAAATTACGGGGGAACATTTTTGAATTCAATCTGGTGAAAACCATATCAACCTTCGGTTTAACGGAATCAGCCACCGCCGAACGGGTGTCAGGCATCCGTGGGATGTTTCCGAAAATTGCAATTGGATTTCGCGCCAAATTCCCGGAAATACAAATCAAACTTTACGTCCGAGGCAAAGATAAACTCGCACTTTATCAACGTTTGGATAAAGCAACTGCAGCGGTTAGAGAGGAATTGGGGAACCATATTTTTTCTGAAGATGATAGTCCCATGGAAGCTGTTGTGGGCAGACTTCTTTTTAAAAAGAAAGCAACGCTGGCCGTCGCCGAAAGCTGTACCGGAGGTTTGATCTCTCACTGGTTGACCAATGTGCCGGGTAGTTCAGATTATTTTATTTTCTCAGGGGTCACGTATTCAAATAAGGCCAAACAGAAGATTTTGAGCGTATCATCTGATGTCTTTGAGCGTTACGGAGCTGTTCATGAAAAAACAGCAACAGAGATGGCGGCGGGTGTAAGGCGAATTGCAGAATCTGACTACGGACTCGCAACCAGCGGTATTGCCGGACCGGACGGAGGAACCGACGAAAAACCTGTGGGAACGGTTTGTATTGGCCTTGCCACCCCCCGATCTACTTTAGGATTTCGTTTTTTATTTCCATTTAACAGCCGGTGGAGAAATAAAAAGATTTTTGCCATGAAAGCACTGGACCTCCTCAGGCGGGAACTTTTATCTTAGTTTGAGCCAACTGATGAACGGGTTCAAAAGGTTCAACCAATGAGCCATTTCTTGAACCAGTTCACCGCTTCCCGTAAAAAAGCCTTCTGATGTTTTTTGTTGCTCATAGGGTGGTTCCCACCTTTTTGAATGATCAGTTTTTTCGGATTTTTTGATTTCGTGTAGATCTCATGAGCATTGGCAGGCGAGACGATTGTGTCGGAATCACCATGTAAAATGAAGATATGGTGAAGATGTTTGAGTTGATCTGAGATGTCCCAGGTTAGATATTTCTGATCCAGCAATGGCTGAATTTTTTCAGCACCATCTGAATTTTTCGAAGCCGAGGATACGGAACTGCTGCGAACAGGAGACGCATACGTGACCCATGCGTCGATATCAAGGATGTCTGCAACGGAAATACAAACGGCACCTCCCATACTGCTTCCAAAAAGCCCAATCCTTTTCCCGATATCTTTACGCATTTGAAGGGTGCTTATCGCGCTGATCAGATCGTTACGACGGCCATTTAAAGAGGTGATTTCATTAAAAACACCGTCGCTCTGTCCGCAGCCTCGATGATCGAATCTAAAATAGGCCATACCATGGGCATTACATTCTCGAGCCAGGGCAAGTTGCTTGGGAGAATAACTATTACTGAGCAGACCGTGTGAGCCGATGACTACCGGCGGCAGATCCGTTTTCGGCAGGTGAAGCATGCCCTTTAAAAGGAATCCTTCGGATTCAAACGTGATATTTATTTGATTCATGGTTGGATTATCTCATGATTCGTGATATTTTTCAATTCGTATTAAACATCGCCATATATTTTCATAAAAGACGAAACAAATCTTGTTTTGCCGGCGTTATTCAACATTTTCAATTTGTGTGATATCGGTAATTATCTAAAAAATGTGTATACATTCCAAATAAATGAACTTTCAAGATGAAAATAAAAAAAGGACAGCTGCTGGAGCTTGACATTTCCGGAATTGCCTTTGGCGGAAAAGGCATTGCCAAGATAAACGGTCTAACCGTGTTTGTTGAAAAAACCGTTCCAATGGATCGTGTTGTCGCACGGATTGTCAAAAAAAAAAGGCAATATGCCGAGGCCTTTGTCGACACCCTTGTTATGGCGTCACCTTTTAGGATAACTGCCAAATGTATGTACAGCGGATTTTGCGGTGGGTGCAAATGGCAGTTTATACAATACCAAAAGCAGCTCGAATACAAACAACAGCATGTAGTGGAATCCATCGAGCGAATAGGTCAGATTCAGGGCGTACCGGTGCATCCAACAATTCCCTCTCCGGAGATATTTGAATACCGGAACAAGATGGAGTTTTCATGTTCTGACCGAAGATGGCTCCTGCCGGACGAGTTGAAAGCGTCGAATATTGACAAAGGCGTTGCACTCGGGCTTCATGTTCCCGGAACCTTTTACAAGGTAATCGACATCCGTGAATGCTTGCTTCAACCTGAGCTCGGCAATCGTATACTTGACGACGTCAGAAGGTTTGTTCGTACGTCAGGCATTCCTGTCTATGGACTTCGGAGTCATACCGGTTTCTGGCGTTTTCTCATGCTGAGGCATTCTGCGGCATATAACCATTGGATGGTCAACATCATCACGTCAAAAGAGGATCTAAAAACCGTGCAGCCCCTTGCCGATCAATTGGTAAAAACCTATTCTGAAATTGTATCGGTTGTAAACAATGTTACTGCGCGTCGAGCCGGTATTGCTATGGGAGAGTACGAAAATTTGCTTTTCGGTCAGCCTTGTATCAGGGATAAAATCGGTGAATTTGAATTTGAAATATCGGCAAACTCATTTTTTCAAACCAACACCCGGGGTGCTCAACGTTTATACGAAAACATATTGGCATATGCTGATCTCTCTGGCAGGGAAACGGTTCTGGATCTCTACTGCGGGACAGGGGCCATTGCCATATTTTTATCCGGGGCAGCCAAAACAGTGGTCGGCATTGAAATCGCTGATAGTGCGGTCAACGATGCAAGGAACAACTGTCGTATCAACAAAATATCCAATTGCAGGTTTATTCTCGGAGACATTAAAGAAAAACTTTCCGAACTTACGGCCACACCGGATGTAATGATCATAGATCCACCGAGGGCGGGAATGCACAAGGATGTGGTTCATAAAATTCTTGAATTGGCGCCGTCCAGAATAGTATATGTGTCATGCAATCCTGCGACCATGGCACGTGATTTTGGCATGCTGAAAGAAAATTACAGTGTGCTGGAAGTACAGCCGGTGGACATGTTTCCACATACCTATCACATCGAGTCGGTGGCCAGACTGGAAAAAAAGAATTTAAAGTGACCTGAAAATAATAGGTGACAGATCAACAGATCGTTTTTATAGATTTTATTTACAGCCAATGATTCTATAAATCGTTCTTTCTTTTTTAAGCCCTAGTTGACAAACTTGGATTGCGTGCCTGGTTTTTATCTGTAATTGTTCTAACGCTAATTTGTATGATAAATCCAAGATTCATTAAAGTGGCGATTATGCCGTAATAGGTCTTTGGAGGTTTAAACTATGAATGACCGAGCTGCAGACAATATTACACCCGAGACAGCCCCAAGTCGTTGGCGTCAGATTCTTTTCAACCGGTACCTGCTGGCCGGAGTAGCAGCCCTGGTGTTGTATGCCATCCTTGGTTTTTTGGTAACACCCTGGGCCGTCATACGCTATGTAAACCATTACGCGGTTAACAATCTTCATCGTAAAGCATCCATAGCAGAGGTTCGCGTCAACCCCTTCATATTTACCTTTGAGGCCAAAGACTTCATTCTCAAAGAGTCAGATGATCGTCCAATTATTGGGTTCGGACGCCTGTTTATAGACTTTCAGATTTCAAGCCTTTTTCGATGGGCGTGGACGTTTGCCGATATTCGTATAGAACGACCTTCGTTGCACGTAGAAATACAGAATAACGGCCGTCTCAATTTTGCAGATCTTGCCGACAGCTTTCCCGAGTCACAAGATCTTCCGTCCGGCGACCATCGTCCACCACGCTTGCTGGTGCGTCACGGTGAGGTCATTGGCGGCAGCTTCACCTTCAGCGATCGTTCGGATGTCACCTATGCCACAGAAACATTTTCGCCTCTCAACCTCGAGTTCAATGAGATATCTACTATCCCGGAACGCAAAGGTCCTTACACTGTTAAGGCCGATTTACCTGGCGGCGGAACGGTTGGCTGGCAGGGTGAAATATCTTTGCACCCTATCTTTTCTGAAGGCAAGTTAAGCATGACCGGTTTCAAACTGGCCACTGCGTGGAAGTTTGCTCAGGACGATTTTAACCTT